>DASRBU010000216.1:0-2909 GCA_035653475.1 Candidatus Dormiibacterota bacterium
GCAGACGATGCTGCCCACGAACTCACCCGCGAAGAACGAGACCGGGATGACGTAGGTGGCGACCGTGGTCGAGAAGCCGAGCACCCTGGCGACCAGTGCCAGGAGCACGCCGTTGCCGAGCAGCATCAAGGTCTCCACCCACTCTCCGGCCGTGATCATGAGCAGGAAGTTTCGGTGGAAGCTGCTGAAGGGCAATCGATCCATGCGATCGGCGATGCTGCCGCCGCGGGTTCCCACCTGCGCCATCTCCACTCCTCCACTCGGGCACCGGACTCACCGCGACATCCGGCTGCGGGCATCGTAGCAACCACCCTGCCCGCTGTCAACGAACGAACGGCTCCCTTCAGAGGAGGCCGCTGGTGGGGAGCACCGGGAGACCTGATGCCCTCCACCCCCGCCACCCGCACATCCACCTCGGTGGCCTGCACACCGCCCGAGAATCGGGCTGCGGGGTGCCGTACCGTTGTGCCCATGCACGAGATGGCTTCGGGTCCGCTGGAAGGCCTCCTGGTGCTCGAGCTGGGCTCGCTGATCGCGGGCCCCTTCTGCACCCGACTGCTCGCCGACATGGGCGCCAGAGTGATCAAGGTGGAGCCGCCCGGGGGCGACCCGCTCCGCACCTGGAGCATGGTCACGGAGCAGGGGTCGCTGTGGTCGATGGTCCAGTCCCGTAACAAGGAGTCGGTGGTGATCGACCTCAGGCGGCCGCCCGGCCAGGAGCTGGTGCGCGAGCTGGCGGCCAGGGCCGACGTGCTGGTGGAGAACTTCCGCCCAGGACGCCTCGAGTCCTGGGGCCTCGACCCGGAGCGGCTGCGCGAGCGCAACCCCGGCCTGATCGTGGCCCGGATCTCCGGCTTCGGGCAGACCGGGCCCTATCGCGACCGCCCCGGCTTCGGCAGCACCGGTGAGGCGCTGGGGGGCCTACGCTTCATCACCGGCTTCCCCGACCGGCCGCCCCTCAAGGTCGGCGTCAGCCTGGGCGACGCGGTGGCGGCCCTCTACGCGACCCTCGGAGTGCTCGCCGCCCTGCGCCGGCGGCAGCTCACCGGCCGGGGGGAGGTGGTGGACGTGGCCATCCACGAGGCGGTCTTCAGCCTGCTGGAGTCGATCCTGCCCGAGTACGGCCACGCCGGGGTGGTCCGGGAGCGCCGCGGCAACGGGCTCCTGGGCTCGGCCCCGTCCAACGTGTATCCCACCCGCGACGGTCGATTCATCGTCATCGGCGCCAACGCCGACTCCATCTTCCGCCGCCTCTGCCGGGCCATGGGCGCCCCTGAGCTGGCCGACGACCCCCGCTTCGCCGACAACCAGTCCCGGCGGGCGAACGTGGCCGAGCTGGACGCCCGGATCGAGCGCTGGACCATGGCCCACGATCTGGACCGGATCTGGCAGATCCTGATCGAGGCCGAGGTGCCGGCCGCGCCCGTCTACAGCATCGCCGACATCGTCGCCGATCCCCAGTACCGGGCCCGGGACATGATCCTCCGCCTACCGGGGCCGGGCGAGCTGGGCGAGCTGCTGGTGCCGGGGGTGGTGCCGCGCTTCCAGGAGTCGCCGGGAGGGGTCCGCTGGCTGGGTGGCCCCCCCGGTGAGCACACGGCCCGCGTCCTCGAGCGACTGCTCGGTCTCGACCCGGCCGAGATCGCCCGGCTGGCCGCCGGCTCGGTGATCGGGCTTCACCCCGAACCCACGCCGCCCGCCCCCGACGACCGGGCCGAGGCCGCCCCCGGCCCGGGGCCCGACGAGGACCCGGCCCGGGCCGCCGGGCCCCATCCCCCGGCCCATAATCCGGGGGCATGAGCGGCAGCCTCGACTCCTTCCTCGCCGCGCTGGCCGGGGCCCGGGTCTACGACCTGGAGCAGCCCCGCTTCTTCGGCGCCCCCAACGCGCCCAGCCACGCGCCTGGCTACGTCTACACCCTGCATCGCCGGCACGAGCCGGGGGCGAGCGCCGAGCCCCGCACCTCGGCCTCGGGGATGGTCTTCTCACCCGAGCACGCCGGCACCCACATCGACGCCCTCTGCCACCAGGCCGAGAACCTGGAGCTGTTCGGCGGGATCGCGGTCACGGCCGAGGTGCAGACGCCGACCGGCTTCACCCAGCACGGCATCGAGACCGTCGCCCCCATCATCGCCCGGGGCGTGCTGCTCGACGCCGCCCGGCAGGCCGGCGTCGAGCGGCTGCCCGAGCTGCACCTGGTCGGCGCCGACGACCTGCGGGCCGCGGCGCGCGAGCAGGGGGTGGAGGTACGTCGGGGGGACGTGCTCCTGGTCCGCACCGGCTGGGGGGCCACCTGGAACGACCCCGACACCGGCCCCTACATCCGCGGTGCGGGGATGGACGCGGGGGCCTCGGAGTGGGCGGCCGGGCTGGGGGTGCGTGCGGTGGGCGCGGACAACGTGGCCTGGGACGTGTACGGCGCCTTCGACCCGCGGCTCGGCCTCTCCCTGCCCGGCCACGCCATCCTGCTGGTGCGCAGCGGGATCCACATCATCGAGCACCTGAACCTGGAGGAGCTGGCCCGGGACCGGGTCTGGGAGTTCTGCTTCGTCTGCATCCCGCTCAAGATGAAGGGCGCCACCGGTTCCCCGGTCCGTCCCCTGGCCCTGGTCCCGGCCTGAGCCGGACCGGTCCGCCTCGGCGGGAGGGGCGGCCGGCGCCGGTGGCCCCCTCCGGCTCAGTCGCCCCAGACCCGCGCCGCCACCTCGACCACCCGGTGCAGCTTGGCCTCCTGGTCCGCGGGCGTGAGCGGGTTGCCGGGGGCGGTGCTGGCGAAGCCGCACTGGGGGCTCAGGGCCAGGCGCTCGAGCGAGACGTACCTGCCCGCCTCCTCGATGGCGCGCAGCAGCCGCTCCTCGGGCTCCAGCTCCGGGGTCTTGGTGCTGACCAGCCCCAGCACCACCTTCCGC
>DASRBU010000217.1:0-4691 GCA_035653475.1 Candidatus Dormiibacterota bacterium
TGTGGATGATGTTGAGCCCGTAGAAGGTGAAGAAGATGGCCGCCTCCATGCCCGCGGCGGCGGCGGCGCTGCCCAGGATGAGGGGCGGGTAGGCCCAGTCGAGCGTGCCCTTGGAGGCGATGATGCAGGCCTTCCTCGCCGCCGGGTCGCGCCGCAGGGCCCGCTCCACCTCCTCGCGCACGATCTGGCGCACCGTCTCGTGGGTCAGCGCCGGGCCAGCTCCCGACCTCAGCTCAACCGACATCGTGGCTTCCTCCTCTCCCGCCTGCCTCCTCGCCCCCAGCGGTCGCGGCGGGCCCGATCCGCTGGGCTCCCCATGACCCATCTCCGGCCGGCGCCGGCGGCCGGTGGCCAACGGCCGGCGAGGCCCGGGCGCCGAGGCCCCGAAGGTCGCCCCCCAGGCGCGGCCATCCGCCGCCCCGGCCCGAGGGGCGGTCCCTCAGCGGGCGGGCTCGTTCCGAACGATGGTGAAGATGCAATCGTAGGTCCCGGAGACGCACCCGCATTCGACCTCGGCCACGAGCCACTCCTCGGCCAGGCCGGCCCACCGTAGCGCGGCCTCGTAGGCGCCGCGCCAGAAGTGACAGGCCTCGGTCTGGCGCCGGCGCCCGACGGCCATGATGTTGCGCTCGTGGATCACCCGGAACAGCGCCCGGTTGACCTGGTTCCAGCTGAACAGCTCCTCGCCCCGCAGCCGGTTCAGGGCCTCGACGAACACGCTGAGCACGTCCACCAGCCGGCCCGTGGGCGGCCCGGCGATCCAGGGTGGACGCTCCTGGATGGAGCGCAGCCAGTGCTCCCCCACCAGCTCGCCCCAGTGGTGCAGGTGGCGCGGGGCGTCCTGACCGAAGGTGGCCTCGAAGCCGTCGGCCAGACGGCTCAGGGCCAGCATCTCCGGCACCAGCTCGCCGCTCTCGGGCGGGTCGTGCAGGAGGTAGTCCTGGAGCCCGGCGTGGGCGAGGATGACCGGCCAGCGCGGGCCCGCCACCTGCCGGCCCAGGCGGACGCAGGCGGCGAGGAAGGAGTCGAGGATGCCCTGGCGGTCGCTCTCGATCTCGGACAGGTCAAGCTCGGGGAGGACCTGGAGGGGGAAGACGGGGGTGGGGGCGACGACGCTCGGGGCCGCGACCGCCGGGCCCCGGTGGGTCGGATAGACCAGCTCCTCGAGCAGCTCGCGGGCCGAGCGGGGACGCTGCTGCGGGTCCTTGGACAAGGCCCGGCGTAAGACCGGGTCGGCGTCGGGCGGCACCCGGGGGTTGCAGGCCGAGGCCGAGGGAGGCGGATGCTCCAGGGTCGCCCGCAGGACCTCGGCCGGGGGGGCGGCCTGGTGGAAGGGGGTGCGCGTGGCCAGCTCGAAGGCGAGCACCCCGAAGGCGTAGAGGTCGGTGCGCGGGTCGGCCCTCTTCCCCTCCACCTGCTCCGGGGCCAGGTACTGAGGCTGGGAGACGCGGAACGAGGGCGTGGACAGGGCCAGGGGCCCCAGGCGCTGGCCGGTGGCGCCGAACTCGGCCAGGTAGGCCCGGCCGTCCTCGACCAGCACGTTGACGGGCTTCAGGACCCGGTAGGCCAGGCCCTGCTCGTGGACCAGGTCCAGCGACTCGGCGATCTGGCTCAGGAGGTTCCAGGCCTCCTCGGCGTCCAATCGGCCGTGCAGCATCAGCTCGTGCAGGGTCGGGGCCCGCTTCAGCGGCGTCGCCACCACCGTCATGCCCGAGACGTGGGTGGCCTCACGGATGGGGAGGATGCCCTGGTGGCCGATGCGGTCCAGGACCGTGCGCTCCCGCCGCAGCCGGGGGGCAAGCTCCTCCTCCCCCAGGAGACGGTCGTCGACGACCTTGACCGCGCGTTCCTCGCCGCCGCCCGAGGTCCGATAGACGGCCGTGCAGCTGCCGTGCCCCAGGCATTCGAGCAGCTCGTAGGCGGCGACCGTGCTCCCTGCCAGCTCCACCACGCTCGTCATGCCGTCGGGGCAGTGTAAAGAACCGAACACCGTGCTGTACAGGGCCGCCGGTGGGCCAGTGGCGGTCGTCTGGATGCCGGAAGGCGGAACCGTGTACAGTGCTGGACGATGTCGACATCTCCGCGGACCGGGCGATCCCTGCCGCTCTTCCCCTTGCTCTACTTGGTCGTGGTCGGCCTCGGCTGCTTCGCGCTGGCGTACTACATGCTGCCCAGCGACGAGCCGTTCGCCGGCTACCTGGCCGTCTTCGGCGGGGTGGTGATGCTGCTCACCGCCCTCGGCCTGGTGGTGACGCGCCGGCGCTGAGCGGGCGCGGATCGGGGGCCAGGTGGGGTGGTAATCTTCGCTCGGCCCCCGTAGCTCAGGGGATAGAGCATCCGCCTCCTAAGCGGTGCGCCCAGGTTCGAGTCCTGGCGGGGGCACTGATCCAGGCGGCTCGGGGCGCCCGGGCGCGGCGGCTCCGGCGCTCGTGGTCTGGGCGTGGCGCCGCGGTCAGGTGGTCCTGGCCGGGGCGGAGGAGGTCCACCTCCCCGCCGCCTCCGGGAGGCAGAGGCCGGGCGGGGCGAGCGGAGGCGCGCCGGCGACCCGTCACCCCGCCGCGATCATGACCACCGCCACCAGGGCGAGCACGATCCCGACCAGCTGGACGGGGCCGACCCGGTCGCGCTGCACGAGGAAGGACAGCCCCACCGTCACCGACGGGTAGAGGGCGCTCAGGACCGCGACCAGCGCCAGGTCTCCCCGCCGTACCGCGAGCAGGAAGAGCACGTTGGCCGACATGTCGAGGAGGCCGGAGGCGAGCGCCAGCCGGGTGGGGAGGGGCCCGCTCCGCCAACGAAGGCCGGGCCCGGTCAGGATCAGGGCGAGCGACGACAGCGAGGCCATCCTGGCCGCCGCCAGCGGCCAGAGCCCCGATCCGTCCGGCGCGCGATCGAGGCCGACGAAGAAGACCCCGAACCCGATCCCGGCCAGGAGCGCTGCCGCCAGCGGGATCAGCCGCCGCCCGGCGGTGGGCTCGGGGCGGGACCAGCTCATGGCCGCGACCGAGAGCAGCCCGATGACGATGCCCGCCCAGGCCAGCGCGCCGGGGCGTTCGCCGAAGCGCAGCCCCGCCGCCACCGGCAGCGCCGCAGCCAGCACCGCGGTGATGGGCGAGACGATGGCCATCGGCCCCCGGGCCAGGGCGTGGTAGAAGAGCACGAGGCTGAGCCCGCTGCTCAGCCCGGCCAGGCTGCCCCAACCCAGCGCCGCCCGGGAGGGGGCGCCGGGCAGGAGGGTCAGGGCCGGGACCAGGATCACGAGGCCGCCCGCCTGGGCCAGCACGGTGACGGCGAGCGCGTGGCTGCGGCGGCTGGCGACGCCGCCCAGGAAGTCCGCGGCCCCGAAGGTGACCGCCGCGCCCAGGGCGAGGAGGATGGCCATACGGTCATTATATTGATCAAATGGTCGCAAAACCGACCGACGACGCCTAGATAAGGTGGCGGCCGATGGGTGCGCGTGAGGAGGCCGTCAGGGCCGCGGTGGCGCAGAAGCTGCGGACGCTCCGGGCCGGCCGGGGCTGGTCGCTCGACGTGCTGGCGCGGCGCTCGGGCGTCAGCAAGGGCATGCTGGTGCAGGTCGAGCAGGGGACCAGCAACCCGAGCCTGGCCACCCTGGTGCGTCTCGCCGACGCCTTCGGCATCTCCGTCACCGAGCTGGTCGACAGCGGGGCGGTCGAGGGCGTGCGCAGGATCCCCCGGGACGAGACGGTGCTGCTCTGGAGCGACGGGGCGGGCAGCCGGGCCGAGTTCCTGGTCGGCTACGACCGGGGGGAGCACGTCGAGCTGTGGCGCTGGGAGCTGGCGCCCGGCGCCAGCTACCGCAGCCACGCCCACCTCTCCGGCACCCGGGAGATCGTGCACCTGACCGCGGGGCGGATGGTCTTGGTGGTGGCCGGGGAGCGACACGAGCTGCACCCCGGAGACTCCGTGCTCTACCCCGGCGATCGCGATCACACCTTGCACAACCCCGGCGGCGATCCCGCCCACCTGACCATGGTGGTGATCGCGCCGGCGGGTCCGGCGGGCGGGACCTGAGGCCTGGCCGGCGCCGGCCGCGACCGGAAGGCATGCGCCGAGCACCTCCGTGTCCCGCGCCCGGCGCCGCCTCGGGGCGGTGAGCCGGGCCGGCCGGAGCCCCGGATGGGCGAGACCGCCCGGGCCTTCGCACCCCGGCCGCCGGAGACGCCGAGTCCCACCGGCGAGACCCGGGCCGGCAGGCCCGGGGCCTCGGTCGAGGTCGTCGACGGCGCCGCCGCCCCGGCCCCGGGCGCCGGCGGCCCAGGGTCCGGGGCGGCCCCGGCTACGACGCCATCAGCCCCGGGGGGCAGCGATGTTGACCAACCAGTTGACCCCGAACCGGTCGGTGCACATGCCGAAGACGTCCCCCCAGGGGGCCCGCTCCAGCGGCATGGACACCGAGCCCCCCTCCGACAGCCTCTCGAAGTAGCGGCGCAGTTCCGCCTCGTCCTCGCCGCTGAGGGACATGGAGACGTTGGTGCCGGGGCGGAACTCCATCCGCTCCGACACGTCGGAGGCCATCAGCCGGATGCCCTCCGGCCCCTCCAGATCGGCGTGCATGACCAGGTGGTCCTCGCCGGGATCGGACGAGGCGTGGAAGTCGGCGAAGGTGGCGATGGTCAGCTTGCCGCCGAACACGCCCCGGTAGAACTCCATCGCCTCCCGGGCGTTCC
>DASRBU010000218.1:0-6634 GCA_035653475.1 Candidatus Dormiibacterota bacterium
CCAGCGACCAGGCCCGCTGGTGGAGCTTGAGCACGTAGCCGATGCCGCGGCCCCGCGCCTCGGCGGCCACCGCCAGCAGGTGGGAGTGGAGGGCGAGCCCGCCCTCGTGGAAGCCGAGGAAGCCGAACAGCCCGCCCACGACCCTGCCGGCGTCGAGCGCCGCGCTCACGTGGCCGCCGGCGTGGGCCAGCGCTCGGAGCAGGTTGAGGGGCAGGTACGAGCCCCGGTCGGACGCCCAGGTGCGGTCGAAGAGCTCGGTGACGGACCGTAGCTCCTCCAGCTCGTGGAGGTCCCGGACCTCGACCCCGGCCCGCGCCGCGGCCGCCGCGGCCACCCGCTGCGCCTGGGCCAGGACCTCCTCGGGTCCCATCGCCGGTCCCCTCATGTCAGCAGTCTGCCAGCCCGCGCGGGAGACGAGACGACCGGTGCGGCGCCGGGGCCTCCGTGCGGCCAAGGGCGAGGCGGCCCGAGGGCGTTACCATCGGCGAAGAGCGCCCGGGGTCGGCCCGAGGCGCGGCCGCGAGCGGCCGCCGGCGGCGAAGCGAGAGGAGCGGTGGAGTTCGACGTCCTGATCAGGAACGGGACCGTCTTCGACGGGACGGGGGCGCCGCCGGTGGACGCCGACGTCGGGGTGGTGGGCGATCGCATCCAGGCGGTGGGGGACCTCTCGGCGGCGACCGCCCGGCTGGAGGTGGACGCCTCCGGCCAGGCCGTGGCGCCGGGCTTCATCGACACCCATACCCACTCGGACCTGGTCTGGGCGCTCGGCCCGGGGCTCGAGCACGTGGCCGCGGCGAGCGTCCGCCAGGGCGTCACCACCGAGGTCTGCGGCAACTGCGGCTTCACCCCCTTCCCGCACCTCGTGGGCCGCCGCGCCGACCTGGGCCGTCACCTGGGGGCGCTGTTCGGAGTCGCCGACGCCGGCTGGCAGGACCTCGACGGCTTCGCCACCGCGGCCCGGCGGGCGGGCCTGTTCGCCAACCTGGCGCCGCTCGTCGGCCACGGCGGCCTGCGCGCCGGGGTGATGGGCTTCGAGGACCGCCCCCCGCGGGACGACGAGCTGGCGGCCATGAAGCGGTTGCTCGAGGAGGCGTTCGAGCAGGGCGCCTTCGGCTTCTCGACCGGGCTGATCTACACGCCGGGCGCCTTCGCCAGCACCGAGGAGCTGATCGAGCTGACCGGCGCCGTGCGCCGGTTCGGCCGCCCCTACGTCAGCCACGTCCGGGGCGAGACCGACATGGTCCGCGGGTCGGTGGAGGAGGCGATCCGGATCGGTCGCGAGGCGGGCGTGCCGGTGCACCTCTCCCACCACAAGGTGGCTGGCCGGGCGAACTGGGGCCGGACCGAGGAGACGCTGGGCGTCATCGCCGCGGCCAGGGGCCGGGGCGTCGACGTGACCGTCGATGTCTACCCGTACACCGCCGGGAGCACGCTCCTCTCCGCAATCCTGCCCCGCTGGGCGCAGGACGGCGGCCCGGAGCGGATGCTGGAGCGGCTCCGCGACGGCGCCGTGCGCGATCGGATCGAGGCCGACCTCGCCGGGGGACCGCCGGGCTGGGAGAACCTGGTCCGGGCAGCCGGCTGGGACGGCATCGTCGTCGCCACCTGTCCCGGCCGGCCCGAGGCCGAGGGGCGCTCCATCGGCGAGCTGGCGGGACCGGGCCGGGAGGCCGGCTTCGTCTTCGATCTCCTGATCGAGCAGGAGGGGAGGGTGACGATGATCGTGCACCTGATGCACGAGGCCGACGTGCGGCGCGTGCTCGGCTTCGAGGCGGCGATGATCGGCTCCGACGGCATCCCGCTGCCCGGTAAGCCGCACCCGCGCTGGGCCGGCACCTTCAGCCGGGTGCTCGGCCGCTACGCGCGGGAGGAGCGCCTCTTCGACCTCGCCACCGCCATCCACAAGATGACGGGGCTACCCGCCCAGCGGTTCGGCCTCCGGGGCCGGGGCCGGCTGGAGCGGGGCGCGGTGGCGGACCTGGTGGTCTTCGACCCCGACGCCGTCCGCGACCGGGCGACCTTCGAGGAGCCGCTGCTGGCCCCCCAGGGGGTGCGCCAGGTCCTGGTCGGAGGGGTGGCGGTGGTGGCCGACGGGCAGCTCACCGGCGCCCGGCCGGGCCAGGTGCTGACGGCCCGGTGAGCGGCGCCGCCCCGGCCGAAGCGGAGGGCCTGCGGCTCCAGGCGGTCGAGCTGCGCCGGGTTCGCCTCCCCCTGGTCGCGCCCTTCCGGACCTCCTTCGGCACCCAGACCGAGCGCGAGGCCCTGCTCGTCCGCGCCCTGACCTCGGCCGGGGAGGGCTGGGGTGAGTGCGTGGCCATGCGCGATCCCCTCTACTCCTCGGAGTACGTGGAGGGCGCCGAGCACGTCATCCGGCACCACCTGCTCCCGCGCCTGTTCCGGGCCGGGGCGGTGTGTGCGGAGTCGGTCGCGGGCCTGCTGGAGGAGGTCATCGGCCACCGGATGGCCAAGGCGGCGCTGGAGATGGCCGTGCTCGACGCTCAGCTGCGGGCCGAGGGCCGGTCCTTCGCCGCCTACCTGGGCGCGGTGCGGGAGCGGATCGAGTGCGGGGTCTCGGTGGGTATCCAGGAGTCGGTGCCGCGCCTCCTGGACATCGTGGCTGCCTACCTGGAGGCGGGCTACCGACGGGTCAAGCTGAAGATCGAGCCCGGCTGGGACCTGGAGCCGGTGCGGGCGGTGCGGGCCCGCTTCGGCCCCGAGCTGCCCTTGCAGGTGGACGCCAACGGGGCCTACCGGCCGGCCGACGCCGCCCACCTGAGGCGGTTGGACGAGTTCGGGCTGCTGCTGATCGAGCAGCCCTTCGCCGAGGAGGAGATCCTCGCCCACGCGCGGCTGGCGGAGCTGGTCGAGACCCCCGTCTGCCTGGACGAGTCGATCGTCTCCGCCCGGACCGCGCTGGACGCGATCGAGCTGGGGGCGGCCGAGGTGGTCAACATCAAGCCCGGTCGGGTGGGCGGCTACCTGGAGGCGCGCCGGATCCACGACCTCTGCCGGGAGCGAGGCGTCCCGGTCTGGTGCGGGGGGATGCTGGAGACCGGGATCGGCCGCGCCGCCAACGTCGCTCTCGCCGCCCTGCCCGGGTTCACGCTGCCGGGCGACGTCTCGGCCTCCAGCCGCTACTTCCACCGGGACCTCACGCCGCCGTTCGAGATGGAGGATGGCCGGCTGCGCGTCCCCGCCGGTCCCGGGCTGGGGGTGGAGGTCCTGCCCGACGTCCTCCGGGAGGTCACCGTCTCCGTCCATCTGGAGCGGCCGTAGGCCCGGGCGCCCCGGCGCCCCCATCCCCGCCCGGTGCCGACCGGAGCCGCGCCCGGACCGGCGGCCCGGGCAGGATCAGGACGTGGTCGTGCCCGCCACCTCGCGACCGGGGCCGCCGCGGGAGGGCGCCGGTCCGCTGGCCCTCCTCCCCGGGATGGGCCGAGGGGCGGGCCTGGCTCGATCCAGGGAGGTGGGGCGCGGGACCTCCCGTTGCTCGGGGGTGGCCGACGAACCCGCTGTCGTCGTCGGCGGGGAGAACGGCCACGACCTGGACCGGATGGCCATTCCGTGCATGCAGACGAGGGTCCCGGGAAATGCGGTCCGTTCGGCCCTGGGCGGCCGGGCGCCGGCACCCTAGTGTCGGGAACGATAGCGCATGCCGATCGATGACGGAGGTGGTCGGCGCGGTCCGGCGGGTGGCCGGTTCCGGGCACGTCGAGGAGGCGGACCGGCTGCTGCCCGATCCGATCGACCTGGGACGGTGCGCCGCGACGCTGCGGGAGTTCGGCCTCGACCACAGGAGCTGATGGCGCAGACCGTGACGCGGGCTCCGGGCCCGCTCCGGAACCTTCTCTTGCGTCTTGCGCTTGGTGCCGCGAGGTCGTTAGTCACGTCGGCGGGCCGGTGGGCGGGGTCATCGAGACGCGTGCCGGCGGAGGAGTGAGCATGGGACTGGTCGGTCGTGTCGTGGCCTTCGTCCTGGGGCTGATCGCCTCGGCCATCGCCCTGGCGGTGGACGTCCTCTACTCGGCCCTGCACCGGATCTCGGGCGGGCTCGGGGATGCCGGCCTCGATCGGACCCACGGCTTCGTGGGGTTCCTGCTGGTGCTGGTCGGGGTGGTGGGCTCGGTCCTGGCGCTGTTCGCACCCCTGCCCGCGGCGGTGCTCCTGCTGGTGGCCGGGATCGGGATGTTCTTCGTGATCAAGGGGTACGCCCTCTTCAGCATCCTGTTCTTCGTGCTGGCGGCGGTGCTCTCCTTCGCGGCCCGACCCTCCCGCCGTGTGCCGCCGGATCGTGTCCCCAGATAGAGGGCGGGGTGCCTTCGCCCGGACGACCCGGCGGCAGGCGGGGCCGTTTTCGCCTCCCGCGCTGCGAGCGTTCGTTCCCACAGGCCGTACCTTGGAGGCGACCGACGAGATTCCAACCTGGAGGTGACCCGATGCGGATGATGATGCGAGTCCAGATCCCGGTGGGGCGCGGCAACGAGGCGATCAAGGACGGAAGTCTGCCCCGCCTCATGCGCGAGACCCTCGATGCGCTCAAGCCCGAGGCCGCGTACTTCACCACCACGGAGGGGCAGCGAACCGCGCTCATCGTCTTCGACATGAAGGACGTGGCCATGATGCCCAAGCTCGCGGAGCCCTTCTTCATGCGGCTCGACGCACGGGTGGACCTGGCACCGGTGATGGACGCCCAGGACCTGGAGCGGGGGCTCCAGCAGGTGCGCGAGCTGACGCGCACGGTGTAGACGCCGGCGCCGGGTCCTCCCGGCCCAACCCGGCGGCAGGACGGCCGGGCCTCCACCGGCCCGGCCACCGTCACGGTTCGCGTCCCGGCGTCAGGCGGTACGGAAGGTCGGGTCCTCGACCCAGCCCAGGATCCGATCCGCCACGTCGCCCGGTGTGTGCTGGGACTTGATGAGGTAGTCCCGCACCCCGAGCTGGGCACCCTGGGCGCGCAGCTCCGGCTCGTCGTGCGCGGTCAGGATCACGACCGGCAGGGAGCCGGTGACCTCGGAGGCACGGAGCGCCCGCAGCAGCTCGAGACCACCCATGCTGGGCAGCCGCAGGTCCAGGAAGACCAGGTCCGGTGGGTTCTCGGTTGCCTTTCGCAGCGCGCTCTCTCCGTCGGAAGCCTGCTCGACGATGTAGCCGTCCAGCTCCAGGCGGAGCCGGTACATCGCCGCCACATCGGGGTCGTCCTCGACCAGGAGGAGCCTCAGCGCCTCCGTCGGATGATCGCCCCTGGCGTTCGCCATTGACATCCCCCTTCATGCCGTGCTCGGCATTCTCCATCCAGCCGGTCGGTCGTTCGACCGGCGTCGCACCTTGCTTCTCGATCCTCGAGCGGGGTCGCCGGGACCGCGATCCCGGGTCCGCGGCGCGTCCGTCGGTCTCAATTCTTCACCCTCGGGCGCTCCGCCGGCATCGGGCTCGCCGGCGCTCGGGCCCTCCCGGAGCTGGTGGCGCCGGCCGGGATCGACAGCCGGACGACGACGGCCGGCGGGGTGCGGAGACCCCGGCGGTCTTCCGGGAGAGCCCGAGGGGGGGCGGTCAGCGCTGGGCAGCGACGGTGACCTCGTGCCACCACTGCCGGCGAGGTCCCGCCTCCAGACGGTCGAGCCGCTCGCGCGTGGCCAGGAAGGTCGGGCTCTGGTGCCATTCCTGCCAGTCGGAGCGGCTCCGCCAGGTGCCCACGATCACCCGGGTGCTGGTGTCGTCCATCGGCTTCATCACCTGCCCGGCGACCCAGCCGGGCAGACGGCGAACCGCTTCCAGACGCTCCGCCATGACCTGGTCCCAGGTCGTGCCGGTACCGTCTCTGAGCCTGACCTGGCTCACGGTGGTGACCATCTCCACGGACCTCCCGCCGGGCGGCGGCCCGGCCTACGTCGGCAGCCTGCTCAGGGTCAAAATAGCATCATCGCGGTCACACCAAGCGGGGGCCATCTGCGGGGAAGCGGATCGATCTCGGGCCGGCGGACCTCCGGGAGCTTCGGGCCGGGGGTGCCGGCCGTGGGCTGCCTCGGTTCGAGGCAGGGACCGCCCGGCCGCCCGCGTTCCGCTCGGCCCCGCTTCCGGGGTCGAATCCGGCATGCGTAGGGGCACCGGGCCGAGGCAGATGGAGGCGGTGCTGATCCGGGCGGTGGACGCCCTGGAGCGGGAGGGGATCGAGTACGCGCTGATGGGAGGCCTGGCCTCGGCGACCGTCGGCCGGCCGCGGCGGACCCGGGACGTGGACATCTTCGTCACCCCGGAGCGCGCGCTCCCCGCCCTGGAGGCGTTGGGGAGGGCGGGGTTCCGGACCGAGCGCACCGATGAGAGCTGGCTCTACAAGGCCTTCATGGGCGACGTGATGGTCGACCTGATCTTCCGTTCCAAGGGAGGGCTGGTGCTCGATCAGCAGATGTTCGAGCGCCGCCGGGAGGTCACGGTTGGTGGCCGTCGGGTGCTGACCCTTGGCCCCGAGGACCTGGTCGTGATCAAGGCCATGGCGGCCGCCGAGCACGTCCCCAGGCACTGGTACGACGCCATCGCCATCCTGGAGCGGGGTGGGATCGACTGGGAGTACGCCAGGTGGCGGGCGCGTCCCTTCGCCGCCCGGGTCCTGAGCCTGTTCCTCTACGCGCTCTCGGCC
>DASRBU010000219.1:0-7691 GCA_035653475.1 Candidatus Dormiibacterota bacterium
CGCCGCGCTGGCTGCCCGGGGCGCCACCGTCTGCGTCCAGTATCACGCCTCCGAGGACGCCGCCGCGGCGCTGGTCCGTGACCTGGAGGCGACCACCGGACGCGGCCACACCGCCGTCGGCGGAGACGTGTCGGATCCCGATTCCATCCGGAGGATGGTGGCCGAGGCCATCGAACGTTTGGGCGGAGGGATCGACGTCTTGATCAACAATGCCGGACCCTTCTCGATGACCCCCTACGTCGAGCTGTCCGAGGAGGAGTGGGATCGGATCTGGGACACCAACGTCAAGGCCTGCTACCTCACGTGCAGGCTGGTCGCACGGGGGATGCGAGAGCGAGGCTGGGGACGGATCGTGAACGTGTCCGCGGGCTCCGCCTACCTGCGTAACCACTCCATCTACGGCCTCGCCAAGCATGCGGTGATCTTCCTCACCGAGGAGCTCGCCGTCGAGCTGGGGCCGGAGGTGACGGTGAACGCGGTCGCCCCTGGGCAGATCGCCGAGAGCGCGGCCGACATCGCGGCCCATGACCCGACCTTCGTGGAACGTGCGATCCGGCACACCCCGCTGGGGCGCCTCGTCACCCGCGGTGAGGTGGCCGAGCTGGTGGCGGTGATGCTCAGCCCAGCCTTCGACATGATCACCGGGGTCACGATCCCGGTCGACGGGGGCTGGCGGTTCAACCGATTCTGAGCGGCCCGCGCCCGGCCGCCCGGACCGGAGGTTCGATCTCGAAGGACCAACCCCGAGGTCCGGGCTGCGATTTCTCGTCGGACGGCGTTGTCGCTCAGTCATGAGGTTGTCGCCTGCCGGCAACGTGAGACTACCGAGAGTTGCGTTTGCTAAGTGGCCCGCGGCAGGAGTTCGTGAGGGGTCCCGGCGGTGTGTTCGGTGAGTTCGCGCACTCGGCGATCGAAGTCGTGACCGCTGCAGCGCCAGCGGAAGCGCCGAGGATCGAGTCCTTGCTGGCTTCGAAGCTCAGGATGCGCAGGGAGCGCTCCACCAGATCACCTGCCGCCGGTGTCAGCACCTTGCGCGGCACGATGCTGAGAACGATCTCGACCTGGCTCCGCCAGAGGCATGGACGGGGGTGTGCGCCGGGATCAGGTTGGGGTAGCACCGGCGCAGCCGTTCGGCGGCCTTGTAGCCCCGACGCGAGGAGCCGTTGGATCCGCAATCCCAGGTGCCGAGCGATAGGGAGCCCTGCTCATGACTTGGTCGACCAGGCGATCGAAGGCGGCGATGCTGGTCGTGCGCTCGCCGCGGCCCCAGGGGTGCCGCACTGCAGGTCCCAGACGACCAGCTACTGGAGGGTCCCATGTCGCCGGTCGTCGTGCTCGATCCAGCCGGCCGGCCAGGACCGGGTGGCACCGCCTGGCCCAACGGGTCTGGATCGAGGTCTTCTCATCGACGGAGGTCACCTTGGCCTTCGCTCAGAAGTGGGGATCGCGGGGGTGGATCCAACTCCGGTAGCACCAGGACTTCAGGTGGTCTTTGGCCAGCGTCCGCTGGACCGTGCGCCCACCAATCCGTACCTCCTGCTCCCTCACCACCTGCCAGATGCTGGAGGCGAAATGCCGGCGCAAGGCCAGCCGCTGCTGGGCGAGCAACTCGCCGGCGACGGCGATCACTGGCGCCCCCACCCCATCGGGGAAGCAGGAGGGCGGCCGGGTCATTCGGCGTCGGCCAGGCTGAAGCCCTGCTCAGCCCAATGGCGTCGCCACTTTCCCGGAGGGGCTCTGGCCGAGCCGGTGTGCCGCTTCCGGGGTCCGCAGGCGGGCGGCTCGCGTACGAGGAGAGTGAGAGCGCTGGGCCTGGACGTGCGGGGCGGTCAGCGGGTTGGCCACCCGCCGGGCCTGGTCGATCTCGGTGTCGGAGAGCCTGGGCTGGTGTTGGGGTGGCGGGCCTCCGTGCTGGGAGTGGCGAGCCGGGGCCCAGGTGGTATCGTCGGCCAGGGTGTGCCTCCGTCGGTCGGATTGGTTGCATGACGAGCCTTCCAACGGGCGCGCCTTCTGGTTCGTTATCCCTCACCCACGTGGCTCCTCGCCGAGGCCATCGTGATCAGCCCTCTACTGTGTCACCTCTACTGTGGCACCTCCCCAGCCTCCTCTCACGGATCCCGATTGCGAACCACCTGGCGGCCATGGGGTACACTGGAGCGAGCAGCAGGAAGTGTCCGCTGGGACCTATCGGGTCCTGACGCAACGAAAAGGAGAGAGGCAGTCATGCCAACAAAGGTCGTCGACACGCTTCTGCCTACGACCATGATCGGCTCGTACCCGAAGCCACTCTGGTATCAGAAGTACAACCTATGTGGTGCTGATCTGCTCGAGTGGTGGAAGCTAGAGGAGAACTGGCACGCCTACTTCGACGCCACCACCGCGTGCATCAGAGATCAAGAGATGGCCGGTCTTGACATCGTGACGGACGGCCAGATGCACTTCGACGACTATGGCGGTGCGATCGGATCGTTTGTCTGGTACTGGTACGAGCGCCTTGGCGGCTTCACCAAGGCCAAGCTGCCGAACCCCTTGGCCCGAGAGATCGAGCAAAGCGAGAGCCCCGACCTCAGCCAGGCCTCATGGATGCACAACTGGGGAGGGACGGCGGTCACCGACAAGGTCTCCCTAGCTATCCCGAGCCGGCTTGGAGAGATGTTCGAGGTTGCCCGTCAGCTCACCGATCGGCCGATCAAGGTGTCGGTGGGCGCAGGCCCGATCAACCTCACCTACCACGTCGATTTCAAGCACCCGAACTCGGCCTACCGCTCTCAACGCCAGCTCGCGGAGGACCTGGTCCCGATCTTCAATGCCGAACTCAAGGACCTAGTGGCGCGAGGCGCGAGGTTCATCCAAATCGAGGATCTTGGTGGCTGGATGCTCGCGATGGAAAGCGACGACCATCGTTGGGTGATCGACGTGCTCAACGCTTGGGTCGAGGGCGTGGATGCAAAGATCGCATGGCATTGCTGCCTGGGCGCCGGCTACGGCAACACCTTCCGTCCTTTCGAGGACGCGTTGCCGCGTGTGCTGGAACGCTGGATGGAGGTCGACGTGGAGCAGTACGCTCTAGACTTCGCTTTTAGGGATATGGTCGATGTCCAGGCGCTGCGGGTGATCCCAAAGGACAAGGAGGTCCAGGCCGGCGTCATCGACATCCGCTCGCTCTACATCGAGTCCGATGACAAGGTGGCCGAGCGTATTCGCAAGGTACTTACGTACATTGAGCCCGAGCGGGTCTACCTGACGACCGACTGCGGTCTCAAGGCGCTGCCGCGCTTTTGCGCCTTGGAGAAGCTCAAGGCGCTGTGTCGGGGAGCTGAGCGGGTGCGGCAGGAGCTAAGCGGCCTTTCATAAGTTCTGCGCGGAACCCTCGGGCAACCAGGGCGAGCGGTCGGGCGAGGTACATCGCAGCCGCTGCTCCTGGCTGCGCTCCCGGAAGAAGGCCTGCACCTGACGCACCCGACCGGCCATGGTCCCCACCGGGGTGTTGGCCAGGTACGTCTTCAGCGCCCCAGATCCGCTCCACCGGGTGGTGGTGAGGGCAGGAGCGAGGGCCGAAGACGAGCCGGACCCGTGCTCCCCCAGCCAGCGGGTGACCGCTCGGCAGCGGTGGATGGTGGTCGAGGAGGATGGCGATGGCCGAGGCCGAGGGGTCGGCGGCCACCGCCCGCTCCAGGAGCCGAAGGAAGCCGGCGCTGGTGGCTCGGGTGGTGACCGGCGCCCGTGGGCCAGCTCGATGGTGCCGGAGATGGTCCGACGCTGAGGGGACCCCATGGAGGGGTCCCCATCGGAGTTCTCTCCGAATGGGGGTCCCCGAGACGCGTCTCGATGGGGAGCCCCTTGGTGCCGGGGGTTGGGACCCGCATCCGGGTGCCCCTGACCACCCAGGTCGTGGTCGACCCGGAGCTGGTGGCCGAGCTGGACCGGCGGGCTGCCGAGGTGGCTCGAGAAGACCGGTGGGAGGGCGGCCCGTGAACAGTGGTCGGAGCCTGCGCCGTGATCGGGTCCGGCTGGGGCTGTCGAAGGAGGACGTCGCCCGGTTCGATCGAGCCCGCTCGCCGCAGGACGGCGGGTGGGAGGGCCGCGAGGTGGCCGAGATCGGGGCCATGGTGGTGTCGTGCCCGAGGCAGCCTGGGAGCCCTACCAGGCGGCGCTCGATGAGGCCCGGTGGTGGATCCGACGGACGGTTGCCACCGCACGTCTTGCGGCAGCTCCCCAGCGGTTCAAGAGCGACGCCAGCCGTTGGGCCGGCCGCCGTGGTACATCCATCGGTTGACGTTCGGGGATTCCCGTCGCACGTCCTCCACACCCGGCCAGGACCCGCCCCGGTCCTGCCGCCGGCTTCTTCTCGCTCCAGCCTCGGGGCGGTCCGGCCCTCGCGCCAGGGCCGTTCGGACCGCCGCCCACGGCCGGTCGGCGCCCTCCGACGGCGCCGGGTCGCCGCACCTGCCCCGCCGGGAGCAGGGGTGGCCTGGCGGCTCAGGCCCGGCCGCGACGGGGGCCTCGCCGGCGCTCGTGGTTCAGGGCCGGTCGACCGGTAGCTGGACCACGGCGCGGACGCGGGGATCGGGCGGGGAGAGGGTGGAGACCAGGGCCAGCGCCCCGGCGCCCGACGCCCCGACCCGGCGGCACAGGCCCTCGAACTCGTCCAGCATTCGGGAGGACTCCAGCACCCCGGTCAGCAGGTAAAGCGCGCCCGCCTCGGGCACCTCGCCTCGCAGCTCGGCGATCCCCTCGTGGTCGCGGAGGAGCAGGATGGGCAGGCCCCGGCTCCGCCCCACCGCGTATCCGAGCAGGGCGTCGAGCCTGCTCTCCCCGATCACGATGCCGGCGATGCCGGGCGGGATCAGCTCGCCGGCGAGACGTCCCAGGCGGTCCACCTCGGCCGGCGCCAGGAGCCCGTCCTGGTCGCCCAGGCCCAGCTCCCCGGAGGCGTCCCGGGCCAGGATGCGGCTCGCCAGCAGCACCTCCAGCGGATCGTCGCTCATGCCCTCTCGCCGCTCCCCGCCACCGCGCCGAGCTGGAGCCCGACCGCCCGCAGGTGCTCCGCGAGCCGCCGGGTGGCGCCGGCCGCGTCGCCGGCGATCACCCTCCGGGCGATGGCGCGGTGGTCGTCCACCGTCAGCCGGTGCTGCTCGGGCAGCGCCAGCAGGGCGTCCCACGGGAACCGCGACCACACCATCTGGATGAGGTCCACCAGGGCCGGGAAGTTCGAGGCCTCGTAGAGGGTGAGATGGAAGCGACGGTGGGCCTCGTGGAGCCGGCCGGGGTCGCCGGAGGCGGCCGCCGCCTCCATGGTCTCGACCGCTTCCTCGAGCCGTCGTTGGGTCTCCTCGGTCACGTTCCGATTCTGTATCGCCATCTCCACGGCCAGGCACTCCAGCGCTTCGCGCAACCGGAAGAACTGTCGGGCCGAGCCGGCGAAGTCCGCCACCCGTACCCCCCGGTGCGGCTCGTAGAGCACCAGGCCCTGCGCTTCGAGCATGCGCAGCGCCTCGCGGACCGGGGTGGGGCTGACCCCGTACCGGGCCGCGATCTCGTCCTGCCGCAGCCAGGTGCCCGCCGGCAGCTCGCCGCGGAGGATGGCCTCGGTCAGGCGCTGGACCAGGAGGTCGCGCTTGCCTCGATAGGGGAAGGTCTCGTTCATCCCGCCCTCGCGCCCACCGCCCCTGCGGCCGGGGGCTGGATACGCCCACGGAGCTCGTCGAGTCGACCGACGCCGATCTCCGACATCAACGACGCCACCTGGTCGGGTAGACGGCCGACCGCCCCCAGGTCGTAGAACGCCGCCGTCCCCACGCCGACCGCCGTCGCCCCCGCCAGCACGAACTCCAGGACGTCCTCGGCCGTCTCCACGCCGCCGGTGCCGATGATGGGTAGCCGGGTAGCACGGGCGGCCTCCCAGACACAGCGTACCGCGATGGGGCGGATGGCAGGGCCGGACAGCCCACCGCGAAGGCTGCCCAGCCGGGAGGCGCGCTGGCGCACGTCGAGCGACATCGCCAGCACGGTGTTGATCGCGCACAGCGCCGCGGCGCCGCCCGCCTCGGCCGCCCGCGCCACCTCGCCCAGGTCGGTCACGTTGGGTGTCAGCTTGGCGATCACCGGCCGTGTGGTTCGCTCCACCACCCGTCGCACCAACCGCTCCACGGAGCGGGGGTCGGCGCCGAGCTCCATCCCTCCCGCCTCCTGGTTGGGACAGGAGATGTTCAGCTCCAGGGCGGCGATGCCGTCGACCTCCTCCAGGCGCTCGGCCATCTCCAGGTAGTCGTCCTCGCTCTCACCGCCCACGCTGACGATCACCGGGCACCCGACCCGGCGCCAGAGCGGCCACTCGGTGCCGATGAAGTGCTCCGCGCCCAGGCAGGGGATGCCGACCGAGTTGAGGGCGCCGCCCGGCGTCTCGACGACGCGGGGCAGGGGGTTGCCGGGTCGCTTCCGCACGAACTGGGTCTTGGTCACCACCGCGCCCAGGCGGGAGAGGTCGAGCGCCCGCCCCGTCTCCACCCCGAACACCCCCGAGGCCCCGATCAGGGGGTTGCGCAGGCGTGCGAAGCCGAGGTCGACGGTGAGGTCAGGCAACCCGCTCGCCCCCGGTGGCGAAGACGGGACCGTCGACGCAGACCAGGTGCCCCTCCGTCTCCAAGCCGGGCCGGAGCGGGCAGGCGTGGCAGGTCCCGATGCCGCAGGCCATGGGGGCCTCGAGCGCGACCTGGACGGGGACCTGCCAGCGGGCCCCGAGCCGCGCCACCAGCCGGATCAGGCGGCTCGACCCACAGGCGAAGCACTGGCTCCCGGGCCGGGCGAAGGCGGGCTCCAGAAACCGCTCCACCGCTCCCAGCCGGCTGGTGCCGGAGAGGTCGTCGACCCCGAGCACCTCCGCTCCGTCCTCGCGGAGCTCGTCCGCGGCCAGCCAGAGGTCGGGCCGGCGGGCGCTGATCAGGACCTGGGTGGGAAGGCCCAGGGCCAGGCAGTGCCGGGCCAGCCGGTGCAGCGAGGCCATGCCCACCCCCCGGCCGACGAGCACCGCCCTCCGCCTGCCCGGCTCGAGGTGGAAGCCGTTGCCCAGCGGCCCGAGCACGGACAGGCGGTCGCCCGGCCGCAAGCCCGCCAGGCGGGCCGTGCCCTCGCCGGTGACGCGGAACACCACCTCAGCCCGGCCACGGTCGGCGTCCGCGTCGAAGACGGTGAAGGGCCGGCGGATCAGTCGCGCCGTGAGGGGGCGAAGCATCACGAACTGCCCCGGTCGGCAGCTCGCCAGCTCCGGCCACGCCTCGAAGCGGAGGCGTCGGTACTCGGAGGCCACTGGCTCGACCCCGATCACCGTGCAGGCGCGGTCGGCGACCCGGCCTCCGTGGTCCGTCCCCAGGGGGCGGAAGGCCACCTCCGGCGGCCGGGCGATGGTCATGTCCCCGAGGCCCCCGGCGCCCGATCGAGGTGGCGCAGCGCCCGGGCCAGGACGACGGCCCCCAGGGCGATGTCCTCGACATCGCTCCACTCGTCCCGCGAGTGGCTGATGCCGTCCCGGCTGGGCACGAAGAGCATCCCCGCCGGGGCCACCGCGCTCACGTAGCCGGCGTCGTGCCCGGCGCCGCTCGCCATCACCCGGTAGCTCGCCCCCGCCTCCGCCGCCGCCCGGGCCAGCTGCTCCCGCACCCGGTAGTGGAGGACGAAGGGTGACTGATCGTGCA
>DASRBU010000220.1:0-10841 GCA_035653475.1 Candidatus Dormiibacterota bacterium
TCCCGATCGTGCTGGGGCTGCTGGTGCTGCTGGTCCTGGCGGCGTGGGCGGCGGCGGCGCGTTACCTGCGGCCGCGCACGGCCGCCGGGGTCTGGAGACGTCTGGGCCTGCTGGCCACCCTGGCCGGCGTGCGCCCGCGCCCCCACGAGACCCCGCTGGAGTTCGGTGCTCGTCTGGGCCGGGAGATCCCGGAGGCAGCCGGGCCGGCACGGGTGCTGGCCGAGCGGTACGCGGCCGTCACCTACGGGCCCCGGGAGCTGGCCGCGACCGTGCGCCCCGCGGTGCTGGCCGCCTGGGCCGATCTGCGCCCCATCCTGCTCCGGCGTCTGGGCCGTCGCGGCCGTGCCCCGGCCGGCTGAGGCCACTCGGCGTCCCGGGGCATGGCCGTGAGGTAGCCTCGTCATCACCATGACGTCGCCAGAGGTATCCCCGGAACCGGATCAGGGGACCGTCTCACCCGCGGCGGGGGTGGGGCGCGTGGGGAGGGGTGGGTGCCGGCCCCCGCACGCCGGGCGGCGGGGAGTGTCCCGCTAGTGGGCGTCGCGGGACGCGTCTACGAGCCGGTGACGTTCCTGGTCGAGGCCGGGCACGTCGCCGCCTTCGCCAGGGCGCTGGGCGTGGACCCCGGCCAGGGCGTTCCCCCCACCTACGCGGCCGTGTACGCGCTGGGGACCACCGTCCCCCAGCTCTTCTCGGACCCGGAGGCGGCGGTCGACGTCGCCCACCTGCTGCACGCCGAGCAGGAGTTCAGCTGGGAGCGGCATCCTCGCCTGGGCGAGACCCTGGTCGCCCAGGGACGGGTGGCGGGGGACGTCGAGCGCCGGGGCGTCCGTCTCCTCACCTTCGAGACCGAGGTCAGGGCCGGGGCCGAGCGGCTCTGCACCTCACGGGCGCTGTTCGTGGTGAGGGCTCCGGGACGGTGAGCTCCATGGAGACGGGGACACCGGGCGGGGGGACGACGCGCCGGGAGCTGGTGGTCACCTTCACCCGGGAGCTGATCGCGGCCTATGCCGAGGCCTCCGGGGATCGGAACCCGATCCACCTGGACGAGGAGGCGGCGCGCGCCGCCGGCCTTCCCGGGGTGATCGCCCACGGCATGCTGCAGATGGGGCTCCTGGCCCGGGTGGCCGGCGACCCGGCGCGGTTGCGCCGGCTGAGCTGCCGCTTCGCGGAGGCGGTTCGGCCCGGGGACACCGTGACCTTCCGAGGCGAGGAGGAGGACGGCCGGGTCGAGCTGACGGCGGTGAACCAGGAGGGCCGGCCGGTGGTGACCCGGGCCCGGGCCGAGCTGGTCCCGCCCTCGGCCTCCGCCGGCGGCTGAGCCGCCCCGGGACCGGCGGAGATAGCACAATACGTCTCAGTACCGAAACCACCGGGTGCCGGCCACGGCGGCTGGGGCCGCGCGGGCGGCTCGGGGATCGGTGCCCGGGAGCCGGCCAGCCCGCGCCGGCCCGGTGCGGCAAGCGGCAGGAGGAGACAGAGCATGTTCGATCTGACCGGGAAGGTCGCGGTCGTGACCGGGGCCTCGCGCGGCCTCGGGCGCGAGGACGCGCTCACCCTGGCCCGTCTGGGCGCCGACGTCGTGATCACGGACATCCTGCTGGAGGACGATCCCGAGCTGCGGACCACGGCCGAGGGCGCGAACTCCGTCCTGGCCCAGGTGGCGGCGGCGCAGGGCTGGGTCTACGCCAACGCCACCGCGGAGGAGATCCGCCGCATGGGGCGGCGGTCCACGGCCATCAAGATGGACGTGACTGATCGGGACCAGATCCGCGAGGTCTTCGCTCGCGTCAAGGAGTTGTTCGGCCGCATTGACATCCTGGTCAACAACGCGGCCACCCTGGATCACACCGCCCAGATCCCGAACCAGGACTACCGGCTCTGGGATCGCGACATCGCTGTCAACCTGACCGGGTCCTTCAACTGCACCAAGGAGGTGTGGCCCTACATGGTGGAGCAGCAGTGGGGCCGGATCATCTTCATGTCCTCGGTGGCCGGCACCCTGGGGGGCTTCGGGCAGGCCAGCTACTCGGCGACCAAGGCGGGCGTGATCGGCCTGGCTCGCACCGCGGCCCTGGAGGGAGGACGGTACAACATCACCGCCAACGCCATCGTGCCCGGCATCATCCTCTCCGAGGCGGGGCGGGCAGCGGCGGAGTCGAACCCCATGTACGAGCGCTTCAAGAACCGGACCGTGTTCAAGCGCTTCGGGGAGCCGTCGCACATCGCGGCCACGGTGGCCTTCCTGTGCACTGAGGAGGCGGGCTACATCACCGGCGCCGCCATCGAGGTGGCCGGAGGCATCCCGCTGTTCACGGCCTGAGCCATGGGCGAGCTGGTCGACGTGGTTCGCGAGGGGGCGGTCGCCCGGGTGGTCATGCACCGGGGCGGGAACAACGCCATCGCCCCCGACCTCACCGACGAGCTGGAGGCCGCCTTCTCGGAGCTGGGCGTCGACCCCGGCTGCCGGGTCGTGGTCCTGCAGAGCGCCTACGAGCGCTACTTCAGCGTGGGGGCCGACCTGACCGCGGTGGGCGGGCTGGACCGCTCGGCCCCCGACGCCGAGGACCGGATCGTGGAGCTGGTGCGCCGGACCGGCCGCGGCTTCCGGGCCGTGGCCTCCTGCCCCCGGCCGGTGATCGCCCGGATCAATGGCCACGCCCTGGGCGGCGGCTGCGAGCTGGCGCTCTGCTGCGACTACCGGCTGATGGTGGAGGACGGCCGCTCCCGCATCGGCCAGACCGAGGTCGGGCTCGGGATCATGCCCGGCGGGGGCGGCAGCCAGCGGCTGGTGCGCCTGCTCGGCCGGGCGAGGGCGCTGCCCTTGCTCTACGAGGGCACCCGGCTGGGAGCACGTGAGGCGGAGGCGCTGGGGCTGGTCCACCGGGCGGTGGCGCCGGAGGAGCTGGACCGGGCGGTGGACGAGCTGGCCGGGCGGCTGGCGACCGCGGCCACGCTGGCCATCGCCCTGATCAAGGACGCCGTCGATCGCGGCCAGGACCTGCCCCTGGAGCAGGCGCTGGAGATCGAGGCCCGCAACTTCGCTCGGGCGGCGCTCAGCGAGGACGCGGTGGCGGGGGTGGTGGCCTTCTTCCAGAAGACCCAGCCCGAGTTCAAGGGACGCTGAGCGCCGGAGGTGCCGTCCGGCGGCCTCCGACCGAGCTCGGGATGCCTCGGCAGGGCCGCTCCTTTCCGGCGGCCGGGCGGGCCGGGTCCTGCGCCGACGACCGCCCCGGGCCGGCGGGCACGTCGCCCGCGGATCGGGCCTGGTCCATCGAGTCCGCCGCGCGGTCGAACCGGCCGCCGGCCGGGCCGCACCTCCGTGAGCCGGGGCACGGCAGCCGGGTTGGCCTCCCCCGCCCCGCTTCCCCTGGCCGGACACCCGTTCCCTTTCCCGGGGACGGGCGACCTCCTGGACGTCCTCGGATCCAGGGGGTAAGCTCGCTCTGCGGGGCGTCGGCCGGCCCGACGCCGCCGACGTGGAATCGGGTGGGGGTGCGAGCGCTCGGGCTACGGGGGCGGGCGGAGATGGCTCGGCCTGGTGATGACGGCTGGAATGGGCTCGGGAGGGCTCGCCCTTGGACGCGTTCGCCGCCGCTCGCTCCGAGCGTCTGCTCACGACCCGATGGTCTCGACAGGTCTCGGGAGGAGAAGAGTGTGGTGTTCGGACGGATCGACATCGTGGGATCGCTGAGGCGGACGACCGCCCGGGCAGGGTGGTCCCGGGTGCGCCCGCCGCTCCCCTGGCGCCTCCTGGCCGGCCTCGCCGCCGCCCTGGCGGCGGTGGTCGTGACCGGGGCGCCGGCCACGGCGGCGGGGGAGCAGGTCTTCCCCATCAGCGACGACCCCTTCACCAGCGCCGTCGGCCAGCACCGGACCGAGGTCGAGCCCGACACCTTCGCCTTCGGCTCGACCATGGTGGCGGCCTTCCAGGTGGGTCGCATCTTCAACGGGGGCGCGGCCGACATCGGCTGGGCCACGACCCGGAACGGGGGCCTGACCTGGAGCCGGGGGTTCCTGCCGGCGACCACCTCCGCCTCGGTACCCGCCGGCCCCTACTTCGCGGTCAGCGACCCCTCGGTCGCCTACGACCTGCGCCACCACGTCTGGCTCATCTCTTACCTCGGGCTGCACGCGTCCGGGGGCGGGGTGGTGGACGTGCTGGTGAGCCGGTCCGAGGACGGGGGCCTCACCTGGGGACCGCCGGTGGTGGTGGCGGCGACGGGCAGCTTCTACGACAAGAACTGGACCACCTGCGACGAAACCCCCAGCAGCCCCTTCTTCGGCAACTGCTACACCGAGTTCGACGTGGCCAGCCAGCGTGACCTGGAGCAGATGTCCACCTCGCGCGACGGGGGGCTGACCTGGGGCCCGCCCCAGGCCACCGCCGACGCCGTCCACGGCCTGGGCGGCCAGCCGGTGGTGCAGCCCGACGGTCGGGTGGTGGTGCCCTTCGAGGGCGTCGGCCAGAACCGCGGCATGCGGGCCTTCACCTCCGACGACGGCGGCGTCACCTGGGGGGCCTCGGTCCTCATCTCGCCCATCACCGCCCACCGGGTGGCGGGCGACATCCGCACCTCGCCGCTGCCCTCGGCCGAGCTGGACCGCCAGGGCAAGGTCTTCGTGGTCTGGCAGGACTGCCGCTTCGAGCCCGGCTGCGCGGCCAACGACATCGTCATGGCCAGCTCCACGGACGGGACCGACTGGTCGCCGGTGACCCGGATCCCGATCGATCCGGTGGGCAGCGGCGTCGATCACTTCATCCCCGGGCTGGCCGTCGACCGGGACTCGGCCGGGGCGCACGGGCTCCTGGCCCTGACCTACTACTTCTATCCCTCGGCGGCCTGCACGCCCGACACCTGTCGGCTCGAGGTCGGGTTCACCGCCTCGCCGGACGGGGGTGAGAGCTGGAGCGAGCCGGAGGTGCTGGCCGGGCCCATGCCGCTGAGCTGGCTCGCCGCCACCAACCAGGGCGTCATGGTCGGCGACTACATCTCGACCTCGTTCCTGGCCGGCGAGCAGCGGGTGCTGCCCGCCTTCGCGGTGGGGCTGCCGCCCCGGCCGGGCGCGGCCTTCGAGGAGCCGATGTTCAGCGCCATCGAGAAGGTCCGGGGCGGCCTGCGCCACCTGGCCGACGACCCCGTCCTGGTCGCGCTGGGGGCGGGCGCGGCGGAGGCGGACACGACGGAGGCGCCCACCGCCTTCTGAGCCGGTGGGCCGGCGGGGCGATCCCCGCCGGCCCACCTCCGGCGCGGCCGGAGGCGAGGGGGCTCCCTCAGCCGGCGGGCTCCAGGCCCATGGTCGCCGCCCAGCGCCGGACCAGGGCCATGGCCTCCAGGACGGCCCGCTCGCTCTCACCGGAGAACCGGATCACCAGCTCCCGGGAGGCCGACTGCGGGTACGAGCCCACCGAGACCTCGGGGTGCGACTCCTCCAGCTGCCGCAGGACGGGGTAGAAGCGGGACTCCATGGCCTGGAGGAAGCGCAGCTCCCGGATCACCGGGGCCGCCCGCCCGCCCAGGAACCGCGGCGCCAGCTCCTCGGTGAAGATCCCCCGCAGCTCGGCCGGCACGCCGGGGAGCAGGAACAGGCGCCGATGCTGCACGCGGTACATGAGGCCCGGGGCCAGGCCGCGGCGGTTGTGGAAGACGTGGTCCGGGCCGGCCGGGATCCGGGCCATCCGGCGGTGGCCCTCCGAGATCTCGGGGGTGTCGATGAGCCCGGCCTCGTGCAGCAGGCGCACCCGCCGCTCGATCCGCTCCATCGCCGGCCGCCACAGGATCAGGTCCCGGCCGAGCGCGCGGGCGACGGCCTCCAGCGTGCGGTCGTCGGGCGTCGGGCCCAGGCCGCCGCAGCAGAAGACGTCCTCGGTCTCGGGGTCGGAGAGGTCCCGTCGTACCTGCTCGGAGATGTCGTCGAGCCGGTCGCGCACCACGGTGATGCGACGGAGGGGGTGACCGGTCAGCCGCAGCTGCTCGGCGAGCCAGTGCGAGTTGGTGTCCAGGGTGAAGCCGGCGAGCAGCTCGTCTCCAACCGCGATCAAGGATGTGGCCACGGAGCGGTTATAGCAACGCCCGGGGGGTCTCGATGGATGCGCTCCGCGACCATGGCCTGGGCAGTTGCGACCGTACGTCGGCTAAGCTACCGATTGGCGATCAGAGGCTTGATGGCCCCGGGCACCGGTGCGCCCGACGGCCTGGGCGCCGCCTCCGGCCGGGGGCGGCGACGTCGTGTCTGCCACACCTCTGAAGGCGAACGGTCCCAGCCCACGGCGGAGGGACCGACGGGGTCCATAGAGAGTTTCGATAGGGACAAGGGAACAGAGGGTATGGATTGATGGACTCGGGTGTATCGCTGGCGATCGCAGGCGGCGCCGTCGCCGTCCTCTTCGCCGTGCTGCTGACGGTCATGGTCCTCCGGCTGCCCCAGGGCAACCAGCGCATGATCGAGATCGCGTCGGCCATCCAGGAGGGCGCCAGTGCGTATCTCAACCGCCAGTACCTGGTGATCGCCATCATCGGGGTGATCATTGCCCTCGTCATCGGGGTGACGCTGGGCTGGGTGTCGGCGGTCCTCTACGTGGTCGGGGCCGCCTGCTCGGCCACCGCCGGCTACGTGGGCATGAACGTCTCGGTCCGGGCCAACCTCCGCACCGCCCAGGCCGCCCGGCACGGGCTCGCCCGGGCGCTGGCCACCGCCTTCCGCGGCGGGGCGGTGACCGGCTTCATGGTGGTCGGCCTGGGCCTGCTCGGGGTAGCGGTGTCCTACCGGGTCACCCACGACCTGAACGCGCTGGTGGCGCTGGGCTTCGGCGCCTCCCTGGTCTCGGTCTTCGCCCGGCTCGGCGGGGGCATCTACACCAAGGCGGCCGACGTGGGCGCCGACCTGGTGGGGAAGGTCGAGGCCGGGATCCCGGAGGACGACCCCCGCAACCCGGCCGTGATCGCCGACAACGTCGGCGACAACGTCGGCGACTGCGCCGGCATGGCCGCCGACCTCTTCGAGACCTACGCGGTGACCATGGTCGCGGCCATGCTGCTCGGCGTCCTCCTCTTCCACGACCCTGGCTGGGCCGTCTACCCGTTGCTGCTGGGCGCGATCTCGATCGCCGCCTCGGTGATCGGGGCCCTGGCCGTGCGCCTCTACTTCCCGCGCTGGATCATGGGCGGGCTCTACGCCGGGCTGCTGACGGCGGCCGTGATCGCCCTGGTCGGCTTCTACTTCCTCACCGGCTACTTCGTCTCCTCGGGCCTCCTCAAGCCGGTCAGCGGCATCGCCGACCCCCGCAACCTCTTCTGGTGCGGGCTGGTCGGGATCCTGATCACGGTCCTGATCGTCGCCATCACCGAGTTCTTCACCGAGGCCAGGTACTGGCCGGTCCGGCTGATCGCCCGGCAGTCGGTGACCGGGCACGCCACCAACATCATCGCCGGCTCGGCCATCGGCATGATGGCGACCGCCCTGCCGGTGGTGGTGATCGGCGTCGGCATCCTGGTCAGCTACGGCCTCGGTGGCCTCTACGGGGTGGCGATCGCGGCCGTGGCCCTGCTCTCCCTGACCGGCATCGTGGTCGCCATCGACTCCTACGGGCCGATCACCGACAACGCCGGCGGCATCGCCGAGATGGCGGACCTGCCCGAGGAGGTGCGCAACGTCACCGACCCCCTGGACGCGGTCGGCAACACCACCAAGGCGGTGACCAAGGGATACGCGATCGGCTCGGCGGCGCTCGCCGCCCTGGTCCTCTTCGCCTCCTACACCGAGGAGCTGGCCCGCCACGGTCGCCAGTTCCAGTTCCAGCTCAACGATCCCCTGGTCATCGTGGGCCTCTTCTTCGGCGGGATCATGCCCTTCCTGTTCGGCTCGCTCGCCATCCTGGCCGTGGGCCGCGCCGGCGGCCTGGTGGTCGAGGAGGTCCGGCGCCAGTTCCGCGAGATCAAGGGGATCATGGAGGGCAAGGCCAGGCCGGAGTACGGAGCGGCGGTGCGCATCGTTACCGCGGCCGCGCAGCGGGAGATGATCCTCCCCGGCCTGCTCCCGGTGGTCGCCCCCATCGTGGTCGGGCTCGTCCTGGGCCCCAAGGCCCTGGGGGGGATGCTGGTGGGGACGATCGTGACCGGGCTCTTCGTGGCCATCTACATGACCAGCGGCGGTGCCGCCTGGGACAACGCCAAGAAGTACATCGAGGAGGGCAACCTGGGCGGCAAGGGCTCCGAGGCCCACAAGGCCGCGGTGACCGGGGACACGGTCGGCGATCCCTACAAGGACACCGCGGGGCCGGCCATCAACCCCATGATCAAGGTGGTCAACATCATCTCGATCCTGGTCGCCGGCCTGGTCGCCGGCCACTCGCTGCTGCACTGAGGCCGGCGCTCGGCCGGTCGCGCGCGCGCCGGAAGCTGGCGGAGGGCCGCACGGCCCTCCGCCCCAGGGGGCCCGCAGCCGGCCCCCAGCCCCGTGCCCTCCCGCCCGGGCCTCCCGGGGCCGTGGTGGGGCTCGGTGCCGGGCGGTAGTCTGGTGTCCATGGACGAGTACGCCATGGAGATCAACGAACTCCAGGCGCAGGTCGACGCCCTGGTCGAGGCGGAGGGCGACGAGCGGGAGATCGCGGAGCTGCAGATGCAGCTCCAGATCCTGCGCACCCTCTACCACCAGGCCCGGCGACTCTTCGAGCTGGGACAGCGATCCCCGGAGCTGCGGGAGAACCTGTCCCTCCGCGGCTATGGCGACTGGACCTTCGACAACGTCTACGCCTTCGTCTACGAGACCTCGGTGGACATGCCGGTGGACCGAGAGCACTCCTTCCTGGGCGAGATCCGGGACACCGACTTCGCGCGCCTGCTGACGGGCAGCGGTGCCCGGTAGTCCCGCCGGTCCCCGGCCGATCGCGATCCGACCCCCGCCTCATTAGACTTCGGGAATGAGCAGCGTGAGGGCCTGGAGCGCCGACGAGCTCCCGGCGCGGTACAACCTGGCCGTCGACTTGCTGGACGGCAACCTGGAGGCCGGCCGGGGCGAGCGAGTTGCGATCCGCACCTTCGAGGGGGCGCAGCTGACCTACGCCGAGGTGGCGGCGGCCGCCGCCCGCATGGGCAACGCGCTGCGGGGGCTGGGGCTGGAGATCGAGCACCGGGTCCTGATGGCGGTGCTGGACGGCCCGGAGTTCGTGGCCACCTTCCTCGGGGCCATCCGGTTGGGGGCGGTCCCGGTGCCCGTCAACACCAACCTGACCGCCGACGACTACGCCTTCCTGCTCGACGACAGCCGGGCGCGGGTGGCGGTGGTGTCGGCGCCCCTGGCCGACCGCTTCCGGCGGATCCGCCCCGGGCGCCGGTACCTCCGCCATCTGGTGGTGGTGGGCGAGGCGGGGCCGGGCGAGCTGAGCTACGAGGAGATCACCTCGGGCGCTCCGCCGACGCTCGAACCGGCCGACACCGGCCCCGACGACATGTGCTTCTGGCTCTACAGCTCCGGCACCACCGGGACGCCCAAGGGAGTGGTCCACCTCCAGCACGACGTCCGGTACTGCATCGAGAACTACGCCCGGCCCGTGCTTGGCCTGAGCGAGGCCGACGTCACCTTCTCGGTGGCCAAGCTCTACTTCGCCTATGGCCTGGGCAATGCCCTCTACTTCCCCTTCGGGGTGGGAGGGTCGAGCGTCCTCCTGTCCGGGCCGCCGGCGCCGGCCACGGTCCTGGAGCTGGTCCGCCGCTTCCGTCCCACCGTCTACTTCGGCGTCCCCACCAGCTACGCCGCCCTGCTCGCCGCCGGCGACGACCTCTGGGCGGACGCCGACTTCAGCTCGGTGCGGGCCTGCGTGAGCGCGGGGGAGCCCCTGGCCGGGTCCATCCTGGAGCGGTGGAAGACGCGCACCGGCACGGTCATCCTGGACGGCATCGGCTCCACCGAGATCTGCCACATCTTCATCTCCAACCGGCTCGACGACGTCCGACCCGACAGCAGTGGACGGGTGGTGCCCGGCTACGAGGCGAGGATCGTGGACGAGCAGGGCCGCGAGCTGGGGCCCGGCGAGCTCGGTCGCCTGCTGATCAAGGGCGATTCGATCTGCGCCTTCTACTGGAACCGGCACCAGCAGACCAAGCGGACCATCGTTGGGGAGTGGATCGACACCGGCGACCAGTACCTGCGGGACCCGGAGGGCTACTACCGCTATCAGGGGCGCAGCGACGACATGATGAAGGTCTCCGGCATGTGGGTGAGCCCGTCGGAGGTGGAGGCGGCCCTCAACAGCCATCAGGCGGTGCTGGAGTGCGCGGTGGTGGGGATGGCGGACGAGCGCCGCCTGATCCGCACCGTGGCTTTCGTGGTGCTCCAGCCGGGGCGGGAGCGGAGCCCCGGGCTGGCCGAGGAGCTGCGCCAGCACGTCCGCGACCGGCTGGCCCACTTCAAGTGTCCGCACGAGGTCCGGTTCGTGGACGAGCTGCCGAAGACCGCCACGGGCAAGATCCAGCGCTACCGGCTCCGCTCCGGCGACGGCGGCTGAACCGCCCTCGGGGGCACACTACGGGCATGCCTGGATCCATGCGTCGTGTCGCGCCCTGGGGGGAGGTCCGATGAGGAAGCACGTGGCGGTGGTGCCCGGAGACCTGGCCGGGCAGGAGGTGGTGCCCGAGGCGGTGAAGGTGCTGCGCGCGCTCGGGCTCGGTTACGAGTTCGAGGAGTTCGAGGTGGGGGCGGCCCCGCTGCTGCGCGGGGAGCCGGCCATGTCGGAGGAGACCTTCCGCCAGATCGGGGGGGCGGACGCCATCCTGTTCGGGGCCATCGGCGATCCCAGGGTGCCGGACGTGGGCTACGCCGCCCAGGTCCTGCTCCGCCTGCGC
>DASRBU010000221.1:0-10282 GCA_035653475.1 Candidatus Dormiibacterota bacterium
TACACGGCCGGCGTGCTCAGCGTCAGGCTGCGGTGGGAGCCGGTGGCGACCGTGCCGGTGGCGGTCGTCAGCGCCATCCTGGTCAGCCTGACCCTGAGCATCCCGGCGTTTCGGGTGAAGGGCTGGTACCTGGCGCTCATCACCTTCTTCTCGGTGATCATCTTCCCCGACCTCATCGACCTCACCAAGCCCCTGACCGGAGGCGAGGACGGGCTACCCGGCATCCGGCCGCTGGAGGTCGGCGGCCACCAGCTCGACGACTGGCTGGTCTTCGAGGTGGTGCTGCTTGCCGCCCTCGTGTGCTGGACCGGCGTCCGCAACCTGGTTCGATCCGGCTGGGGCCTGACGCTGCTGGGGATGCGCGATAGCCCCCAGGCGATCCAGGCGGTGGGCGTCGACGTGAACCGGGTCAAGGTGTCGGTGGCCGCGCTCTCGGCGATCCCGATGGGACTGGCCGGCGGCCTGATGGCGCACAGCGCCCAGTTCATCAGCACCCAGTCCTTCAGCGAGACCTTCACCATCCTGATCTTCGCCGGCGTCCTCCTGGGAGGCGCGGGCACCTTGCTCGGCCCCGTCGTCGGCACGCTCGTGCTCCAGGTCTTCAGCTACTACGTGGGGCCCTTCAGCCAGTGGAACCCGCTCATCCTCGGCCTGGCCCTGCTCGTCGTCCGCATCACCTTTCCCCACGGCCTGGTGGCCGCCCTGCGCGACGTCGGTCGGGCCGTCGCCGCGCATCGCTATCACCGGCATCCCCCCTCCGAGACGACCACGGCGCAGCGGGTGACCCCTCCCGCCGTCACCGATCTAGCGCCCCGTGAAGGAGAAGGACCTGTGCTGCGGGTCCGCGGTCTTCGCAAGGCCTTCGGGAGCCAGCTCGCCCTGCGCTCGGTCGACCTGGAGGTCGGGGCCGGCAGGCTGGTGGCCCTGGTCGGGCCGAACGGCTCCGGCAAGACCACCTTCGTCAACGTCGTCACCGGCTTCGTCCGCGCCGACGGTGGCCGTTGCGAGGTCGACAGCGTCGACGTCACCGGTCAGCGCCCTCACCGCATGGCCGCGCGCGGCGTAGCCCGAACCTTCCAGATCCCCCAGGTGGTGGGGGAGCTGACGGTTCGGGAGAATCTGGAGATGGGCATGCTCGGCTCCGAACGACACCAACTGATCGGAGCCTTGCTCCGGCTGCCCTCGTTCCGGGCCCGAGAGCGCCGGCGGGCGAATCGGGCGCGCCAGGTGGCCGCCTGGCTTGGCCTCCCGGCCCAGGTCGTCGAGAGCCGGGCGGAGGTGATACCGCTCGGCCTCAAGCGGATCGTCGAACTCGGTCGCGCGGTCGCAGGCGGCTCGCACCTGATCTGCCTCGACGAGCCCGCCGCCGGCCTCAACGAGGCCGAGCTCGCGCGCTTGGGCGTGGCCCTCCGCCAGCTGACCGACAGCGGCCACTCCGTGCTCTTGATCGAGCACAACCTCCCCTTCGTGCTCGGGATCGCCGATGAGCTGGCGCTGCTGATGAACGGGGCGGTGGCCTGCCGCTGGGAGCCCAAGGGCCGGGATCCGATGCCGCCGGAGCTCGCGGAGTACCTGAGGAACGTGCCCCGGCTGGAGGTCGAGGGCACCGCCGTCTGACCCCCGGTGCCCGGGCCTTCCCCTGCTTGGGCCTTCCCCTGTTGATTTTTAAGATTTAGATGATTATATTGATGAGGCAGAAAGGAGGGAGTGGCCCGTGACACCATCACGCACCCTGGCCACCGGCCGGCGGCCCATGATCGGCCGCTTGACGTTCCTGGCCGTGGTGGCACTGGTCGCCTCGGCCTGCGGCGGCAGCACCGGCGGCCCGACCACGAAGACGCCGTTCCGGATCGGCGTGATCATGCCCCTCAGCGGCTCGCTGGCCTCGATCGGCAACGATGCGCTGGCCGGGATCGAGACCGAGGCCAGCATCCTGAACCGCCAGGGCGGAATCCTGGGACGCCCGATCGAGATCGAGAAGCGCGACGACGCCGGCGATCCCAACCGCGGACGCGCTGCCGCCCAGGACCTGATCGAGAACCAGCACGTGAGCGCGATGTTCGACGACGTGCTGCCTCCGGTCATGACCGCGGTGCTGCCGCTCCTGACCCAGAGCAAGGTCCTCGCACTCTCCGGCACTGGTAACGAAACCGTCGCCGATCCCACCAAGTACCCCTACAGCTTCACCTACGGCATCCCCTTCGCGGCGCGGCCGGCCTCGGTCGTCGCCGCCCTGGAGAAGCTCGGGGCGAGCCGGGTCGCGGTGATCTCCTCCAGCGACAGCAATGGCGTGACCATCGGCGACCTGGACGTGGCCGCCATCCGCAAGGCCGGCCTGACGGTCACCGGCTACGAGAAGTACGACCTCACGGCCAAGGACGTGACGCCTCAGCTGCAGCGGCTCAAGGGCGGGAACCCCGACACCGTCGTCTACTACGCGGGGGGCACGCTCGGCTCGGTGGTCATGGGCGGCGTGCGCGATCTGGGCTGGAACGTCCGCATCCTCGCCGACCCCGCTTCCACCTCGAGCGACCTGGCCCAGACGGTTCCCCAAGAACTCGCCGGCCAGTGGTACGGGGTCGCCTTCCGGATGGTGGCGCGGGCTGGCGACACCGAGGTCGACCCGGCCTTCCGCGGGTTCGTCGAGGCGCTCCAGAACCAGCACCGATCCTTCACCAACCTGATCACACCGGTCGCCTACGCCGACCAGCTGAAGCTCATGAAGTGGGCCTTCGACCAGGCGGGTCGAAGCGACGGCGTGGCCGCGACCCGGGCACTGGAACGCCTGAAGTCGAGCAGCCTTCCTCGTGGCTACCTGATGTGGGTGGCCAACCCAAGGTATTCGGGCACGGCTCACACCGCGATCAACGGGGACTTCAAGGACTCGTTCGCCCTCATCCGACTGAGCCCCGTGGTCGCCGGGACGTACAAAGGCCAGCCCCTGCCGGTGACCTGATGGGCCGGGTCCGAGCCGGACGGCGCCGTGTCTTGCTGGACGGGCTCAGGTTTCCCGAATGCCCACGCTGGCACGAAGGGGCCTTCTGGTTCTCCGAGATCCACGCCCACCGCGTCGTGGCCGTCGACCCCGGGGGACGGGCTCGAGTGGTGGCCGAGCTGCCCACCCGCCCCTCGGGCCTGGGGTTCCTCCCCGACGGAACCCCGCTCGTGGTCGCCATGCGCAGGCCCCGAGCGCTCCTGGCGCTCCGCGGAGGCGCGCCGGAACTGGTCGTCGACCTGGAGTCCCTGCCTGGTGACTTCCTGAACGACATGCTCGTCGATCCGCAAGGCCGTGCCTACATCGGCTTTCGCAGCGATCGGCTGGGGCCGGACGCCCCGGTCGGGCCCGAAGGGCTGGTGAGGGTGGACCCGGACGGATCGTTCGAGGTCGTCGCCGAGGGCCTCGCCGGCCCCAACGGCACCGTCCTCAGCCCGGACGGGCGGGTGCTCACCGTGGCCGAGACGCACGGCCGCCGTCTGACCTCCTTCTCCGTCCTGGAGGACGGCCGGCTCGGCCCACCCCGGCCTTTCGCGGACACGGGAGACGCCCTCCCGGACGGGATCTGCCTCGACGCCGAAGGGGCGATCTGGATCCCCGCCGGTCCCGAGTTCCGGCGGATCGCGGCCGGCGGCGGGCTGCTGGAGCGAGTGGCGGTCGGGGAGGGGCTGCACGCCACCGCCTGCGCGCTCGGCGGCGAGGACCGACGAACCCTGTTGATGGCGTCGCACGTCTGGGAGCCACGCCTGGGGGCCATGGTCGACCCCACCGAGGACCTTCGCAGCCCGGTCCGAGGGCGGATCGAGGTGGTCGAGGTCACCGTGCCGGGTGCAGGTCTCCCTTGAGCCATGGGCCGTTGCAGGGCAGGGTTGCGATCGTCACCGGCGGCGGCCGGGGGATCGGGGCGGCGATCGCCCTCCGGCTCGCCTGCGACGGCGCCCGGGTGGCCATCGGCGACGTCGTCTCCGACGCGGCCCGAGACCGGGCCAGGGCCATCCGCGAGGCCGGCGGCACCGCCCACGGCGACCACCTCGACGTCACCGATACGAGCAGCGTGACCGCGTTCGTGGACGAGGTGCTCCAGCGCGAGGGCCGCGTCGACATCCTGGTCAACAACGCCGGCATCGCCGGCGCCATCGCCTCCCTCGCCGAGTACCCGGAGGAGACCTGGAGACGGGTCTTCGAGGTCAACGTGCACGGCGTCTTCCGGTGCTCCCGCGCCGTCCTCCCGGCGATGGTGCGCGCCGGCTACGGCCGCATCGTCAACGTGGCCTCGGTTTCCGGCAAGGAGGGGTTGCCCATCCTGATGCCGCCATACGGCGCCTCCAAGGCGGCGGTGATCGCGCTGACCAAGAACATGGGCCGTGAGCTGGCATCGACCGGGGTGCTCGTCAACTGCATCACACCGGCCGGCGTCCTCTCCACCGGCTTCATGGATTGGTCGAACGTCCCCCCGCGCCTGGTCGAGTCCTCACCCGCCATCCCCATGGGGCGCTGGTGCGACCCGGACGAGGTCGCGGCCATGGTGGCATGGCTCGTCTCGGACGAGTGCTCCTTCTCGACCGGCGCCGTGTTCGACATCAGTGGTGGCCGGAGCACCTATTGACGATGGCCAGAAGCGTCATCGTCGTCGGCGCTGGGGTCGGAGGGCTGGTGGCAGCCATCCGCGCGGCCGACCTGGGTCTGGACGTGGTCGTCCTCGAGCGCACCCAGACCATCGGCGGCGTGGGCGCGGTCATGGGCGGCGCCATCTGGGTGCCGGCCAACCACCACATGCTGGAGGCGGGGCTGGCCGACAGCCCCGGCGAGGGGGCCGCGTACCTGCACAGCGTGGGGATGGGCCGCGACGACCCCGCACTCGGCCAGGCCTTCGTCGAGCGCGCTCCGGTCGCCGTACGCTACCTGGAGGAGCAAACACCGCTTCGTCTGCTCAGCCAGGCGGAGCGTCCCGACTACGCCGCCGAGACAAGAGGCGGCAAGCGCGGCGGCCGCTGTCTGGTGCCTGACGTCCGCGCCATGCCCACACTGTTCGCGAGCCAGTTCGCACCGGCGCTGGCGCGGGTCCGGCGTCGACCGAAGCCGCTCGAGGCGGGTGAGCAGTTCCAGGCATGGACGGGAGGCGAGGCGCTGGTCGGGGCTCTGAGCGTCGCCTGTGAGCAGCGCGGGATCGAGGTCCGAACCGGCACGCGCGCCCGCCGGCTGCTCTTCGAACGCGGGCGGGTGACCGGGGTCGTCGCCGACGGCCCCCTGCGGGCCGACGCGGTCATCATCGCCAGCGGCTCCTTCCAATGGAACGCGAGCCTGACCGTGCGCTGCATCGCGGGGCCCGCCCCCCGGCCCATCACCCCACCCGGCAACGAAGGCGACGGGATCGTCATGGCGGTCGAGCTGGGGGCGGCCACGGCGCTCATGGACGAGACGCTCTGGCTGCCGGTCATCCAGGTGCCGGGGGAAGAGATCGACGGACGCCGTCTCCACCGGCCCTTCTCGACCGAGAGCGTCCGGCCAGGCAGCCTGGTCGTCGATCGCTCCGGCAACCGTTGCTACAACGAGTCGTTCTGGCCGGCGGTGGGAGAGGCCTACGTCGCCCGGCGGATGCACCGAGGCCAACCGGCCCATGCGCCGCTGCACTGGGTGTGCGATCAGGCGTACCGCGACCGCTACCCAGTCGGCCCGCTGGCGTCCGGACAGGAGCAGGCCGACTGGCTCGTGGTCGCGGGCGACCTCGATGAGCTCGGCCGCCGCCTCCATCTCCCTCCCGGGTCGCTGACGGCGACCGTGGAGCGATTCAACGCGCACTGCACGCTCGGCGTCGACCCCGACTTCGGGCGCGGGGCAACCGCCTACGACCGCTCCTGGGGCGATCCCACGGTCGGTCCCAACCCCTGTCTGGCCCCACTCCGCTGCCCCCCGTACTATGCGGTGCGGCTCCACCCGGGCACCGTTTTCCACCGGGGGGGCCTCGTCGTCAGCCCCGACGCCGAGGTGCTCGACGTGCGGGAGCGGGTGATCCCCGGCCTGTACGCCACCGGTGGCGCCGCCGCCCAGCTGGCCATCGGCGCCTCTTACACGAGCGGCTTCGGCCATGCCCAGTCGATCGTCCACGCCCTCTCGGCGGTCGACAAGATCAAGGCGGGGGGAGGCCGATGATCCGCGATCTGGTCGTCGTCGGCGCCGGGGTGGCGGGGTGGACCGCGGCCCGCCGTGCCCAGCAGCTGGGGCTCGACCCGGTCCTGCTCGAGAAGCACACCGCGGCACCGGGCTGGGGCAACGGCCGCCTGTCCGGGGGATGGTTCCACGCCGCCTTCCTGAACCCAGCGACCCGAACCCCGGACGAGCTGTACGCGGAGATCAGGCGCACCGCCGGCGAGTTCACACGGGCCGAGCTGGCGCGAGCCTGGGCCGACAACGCGGCCCGTGCGCTCGACTTCCTGCGCGGCGAGGGCGGCGTGTTCGCGCCCGTGGGTGAGGCCGAGGAGGCCCAGAACGTGGCCCAACCACCGAGGCCGGCGGGCCTCGGCCAGGACTGGAACAACAAGGGCCCCGATCGCCTGCTGAAGTCGATGGCGGCTCGCTACCTCGCCCGGGGCGGCGCCTTCAAGGGCGGACGGCGCGGAGTGGAGCTGGTGGTGGAGGACGGTCGCGTCACCGGCGTGATCGCCGACACCGGCGGGTACCGGGAGAGGTACGCCGGCCGGGCGGTGTTGCTCTGTGACGGCGGGTTCCAGGCCAACCCCGGCCTCGTGGAGCGCTACATCACGCGCGAGTACAAGCTCCGTGGCTCGGTCTCCGACACCGGCGACGCCCTCCAGATGGGCCTCGCGGTCGGGGCCAAGGTGGTGAACATGGAGTTCTTCTACGGCCACTGCCTGACCCGCGACTCCCTGCGCAACGACGACCTGTGGCCGGGGTTCGTCACCTGGCCCCTGATCAACGCGGGCATGCTCGTCGATGGCTTCGGCGAGCGCTTCTGCGACGAGGGAGCACGCGACGAGGTGGTGGCCTGGCACATCGCTCGCTCACGCACCCCCGGCGGGTGTTGGGCGATCTTCGACGACGCGGCCTGGGAGACCGTCGGCCGCTGCGGGCCGTACCCGCTCAACCCCTACCTCCCCGAGAACGGCGGGACGGTCCACGCCGCCGACAGCGTGGAGGAGCTGGCCGATCTGGCTGGCCTCCCGGCGGAGCCACTCGCGGCCAGCCTCCAAGCCCATCGCTCGCACCTCGCCTGCCGGACCCCCCTCGTCCCTGCCCGGTCGGGCACCGTGCGACCGATCGCGAAACGACCGTACCGGGCGATGCCGGTGATCGCCGGCATCACCTTCACCATGGGAGGGCTGCTCGTCAACGCCAACGGTCAGGTGCTCGACGAGCGAGAGCGCCCGATCCCCAACCTCTACGCGGCCGGCGGCACGATGGGTGGGCTCCAGGGCGGCCCCGACTTCGGCTACACCGGGGGCTGGTCGGAGGCGACGGTCTTCGGCCTGCTCGTCGCCGAGCACGTGGCGCGCACGATCGGCGCGCGACGGCGCGGTCAGTAGCGGTCGCCGCGGGCCCAGGCCTCGAAGCCACCATCCACGAACACGTGCTGACCGGTCACCAGGGTGTTCGTCGGGCCGGCCAGGTAGACCAGCAGCGACGCGACGTCCTCGGGCTCGCCCGGCCATCGCAGCGGCATCGACAACGCCGACATCATCTGGCCACGGAGCACGGGGTCGTCCAGCCGGGCACGGGTCATGGGGGTGCGGATCACGCCCGGCGCGACCGCGTTGAGGGGGATCCCTTTCCCGGCCCATGCCTCGCCCGGCGCCGCGCGACGCACCCAGCGCGCAAGGGCCCGCTTGGTCGAGCTGTAGGTCCTCACACCTTCGCCATCGTCCCCGCAGAGGGCCACGGCCCTCTCCTCGTCGCCCGCCAGGCACGCCTCGACGAGCGCCTCGTCGGTCGGGAAGAGGGCGGCGGCCGAGGTGACGACCACCGCACGGGGATCGCTCCCCTGGACCAGACGGGGGTAAAGCCTCTCCAGGGTGGCCACCGTCCCGAAGTAGTTGAGGCGGACGATGGTCTCCGGGGTGGCCCCGGCGGCGCTGACGCCAGCGCACGTGATCACCGCGTCCACCCGGTCGATCTGCCGCAGGGCGGCACGGCCGCCAGCTGTCGTGAGATCGGCGGTCACCTCGGCATCGCGCAGGTCGACGCCGATCACGCGATGGCCCTGCGCCTCGAGCGCACGGCGCACCGCTCGGCCGATACCCGACGTGCTGCCGGTCACGACGTAGGTGCGTGCCACTCCTCGAGCTCCACCACGTGGCCGTCCGGGTCGGCGACGAAGATCGCGACGCCGACCTCGCTCGCCAGCGGACCCTCCACGGCATATCCCGCACGGCGCAGGCGCTCCGCCCAGACCTCGATGCTTCCCTCCTCGATGCGAAAAGCCAGGTGGACGTGAGCGCCGCCGCGCGCCCCGCCGTTGGCGACCCCGGGGCCACCGGTCCGCGCCGGCCACAGCCCGAGCGCCTGGCCTGGCCCCATTCGTACCCACGCGGCGGGCCGCGGCTCCCCCCAGCGAACCAGCTCCGGCATCCCCAGGAGGCCCCGGTAGAAGCCAAGCGAACGGTCGACGTCCTCGACCTCAAGCACCAGCTCGAGGAGCCCCAGCATCCCCTTCACGGCCTCCCCGGAGACAGGAGAAGGTTGCGGCCACCGGTCACATAGAGCGTCTGCCCGGTGATACGTCGGGCGGCCGGGTGGGCGAGGAAGCAGACGGCGCGAGCCACGTCGTCGGGGTCGCCGAAGCGGCCCATCGGATGCGCCCTCAAGAGGGCATCTCGAGCCCCGACCCCCATCGCTTCCAGCGCCGGCGTCGCGATGCTGCCCGGTACCACGCTGTTGGCGGTGATGCCATAGGGGGCAAGCTCGAGTGCGAGGCTGCGCATAAGGCTGACCACCCCTCCCTTGGCCGCGGCATAGGGCGTGCCGCCGGCCTGGCCCAGCCAGGCCCGCGACGAGATGCCCACGATCCGTCCACCCCCGCGCCTCCGCATCACGGGCACCGCAAAGCGAACGCAGTAGAACTGGCTGGTGAGGTTGCCCTCGATCACCCGTGACCAGTCCTCCGCCGTCACGTCACCGACCTCGACTCCCATCATGCCGAAGCCGGCGTTGGCGACCAGTACGTCGAGCCCGCCGAACTCGCTCACCGCGGCCTCGACCACGGCCCTCGCCCCCGCTTCGGTGGCCACGTCCCCAACCACGACGACCGTGTTCGTCAGCCTCCGGGCGGCGTCGTGGGCCGCTCGTCCATCGACGTCGTTCACGACCACGGCGGTGCCCTGGCGCACGAGCATCCTCGCGATCGCAAACCCGATACCGCGTCCCGCCCCGGTGACGGCCGCCACTCTCATGCCGTCAGTGCCGCCACCAGCGTTTGCCCACCGCAGATGTTCAGCACCTGCCCCGTGACGTAACCGTTGAGCGGATCGGCGAAGTACCGCAGTGCATGCGCGACGTCGGCGGAGGTGACCAGATCGGAACGGCGCGGGACGGCGATCGCGTTGACCGTTGTGCCGATGCCCGCCCACAGCGCCGCCAGGCTGTGGGTGAGCCCGACGGCCGCCGCGGAGCGCGCGGCCAGGACGGGGTCGGGACCGGCGCCGAGCCAGTCGGTCGTCAGGAGGAAGATCACCCAACGCAACGAGCCACGTGCGGGCGGCACCGGCCACGAGCGGAAGGCGGTGGCGTCGACCAGCAGCTCAGTGTCCTGGTCGAACTTCGACCACTCCCAGCCCTCCGGGCGGTAGGCGACATCGCCGATCCATGCCGCCCTCACCCGGTCCCGCGAACTCACCGGAGTCCCCAGAGGAGGCCACCGACCCCGGCCAGTGAGGAGGTCGGAGGCTGGAGGGACCCCAGAGGACCTTGGGCATCGTCCAAGGCGTGAAGCCGACGTTGGCCGTCGAGCCGGCTCTCTCCCCGGATCGGCACCTCATCCCGCCCCCAACAGGGGAGCGACCCATCGCGGCCGGCCACCTGATCCCTGAGTCCTGCGCCGGCGCGACCCGGATCCGAGAGCCCATCGACGTCGAGGCCGGTGTCCGGGCCGGTGCCGGGCCGCTGAAGGCCCGGGAGACGGCCTCCGGACCGCAGCGCCGGGGTCAAGCCTCTGGCTCTCGTCGTGAGACCCATGGCTCCTCGCCCGGGATTTCCTCGTACACACACCGCACCCGAAGCTCCCAATGCTTGGCCAGCTCGGCACCCCGGGCATCCGGCTGCTGCCGCAGGTAGTCA
>DASRBU010000222.1:0-2143 GCA_035653475.1 Candidatus Dormiibacterota bacterium
GCCGACGCCTGTGGGGCGCCGCAGTGGCTGCGGACCATGGCCGAGGGCCACCTGGTGCGCTGCGTTCGGGCCGAGCAGCTGGCCGGCCTGGAGTCGGGGAGGCGGTGACCGGGATGGTGGGGGCGGATCGCGTCCTGGCCGGGGTGCGCCCGGAGGCGGCCGGTGCGGGGACCGCGCTGCTCAGCGTCCGTGACCTCACGGTCACCTACGGCTTGGGCTCGCGCCGGCCGGTGCGGGCGGTGGTCGGGGTCTCGTTCGACCTCCAGGCCGGCCACACGTTGGCCCTGATCGGAGAGTCGGGGTCGGGCAAGACCTCGATCGCCCGGGCCATCTGCGGCCTGGCCCCCGTCGAGAGCGGCTCGATCGTGATCGACGGCGTGGACCTGGTCACCGCCGCCGACCGCCCGGCGGCGGCGGGCGAGCAGGGGGTGCAGATCGTGTTCCAGGATCCGACCTCGTCCCTCGATCCCCGCTGGCCGGTCTGGCGCAGCGTGGCCGAGCCGCTCCTGCCCCGCGTGCGCGACGCCCGGGAGCGCCGGAAGCGGGCGCTGGACCTGCTCGAGCAGGTGGGCATCGACCGCAGCCTGGGCGACCGGCATCCGCACCAGCTCTCCGGAGGCCAGCGCCAGCGGGTGACCATCGCCCGCGCCCTGGCGCCACGGCCGCGCCTGGTCGTCCTGGACGAGGCGGTCTCGGCCCTGGACGTCTCGGTGCGCAACGAGATCCTGGTGCTGCTGGACCGGCTCAAACGGCAGGAGGGCCTCACCTACCTGCTGATCTCGCACGACATGGGGACGGTGGCCCAGCTGGCCACCGACGTGGCCGTGATGTACCTGGGCCGGCTGGTGGAGAGCGGGGAGGCGGTGAGGGTGATCCGGGACCCGGTGCACCCCTACACCCGAGCGCTGCTGGCGGCGGTGCCGACCGTGTCCGACCCGGTGGCCGACGCCGGGCCGGGTCTCCAGGGCGAGATCGGGGACACCGCCCATCCCCCCTCGGGCTGTCGCTTCCACCCCCGCTGCCCGCTGGCGGTCGAGCGCTGCGCCCGGGAGGAGCCGGAGCTGCGCCGGGTGCGGGAGCGGCAGACGGCCTGTCATCGGGCGGAGGAGGTGGTGAGCGGATGAGGGGCATGGGCGGGATGCTGTTGCGGCGGCTGGCGACCCTGCTGCCGACCGCGATCGTGGGCACCATCGTGGTGTTCTCCCTGGACCAGCTCACCCCCGGCGGTGCCGCCGAGGCGGCGGCCGGGCCCAACGCCACCCCGCAGCAGATCGCGGCCTTGAAGCGCGAGATGGGTCTGGACAAGCCCCTGCCCGTGCAGTACGGAACCTGGCTCGCCGGGCTCTTCCACGGGGACTTCGGGAGGTCCCTGCTCAACCGGCAGGACGTGGGCGCCGAGATCACCCAGCGGCTGCCGGTCACCATCGAGCTGACCGCCGCCGCCCTGGTGGTGGCCCTGGTGGTCGGCATCCCCCTGGGCATCCTGTCCGCCTCCCGCCGTCAGAGCCGGCTGGACGGCACCATCCTGGGCATCTCCGGCCTGGGGCTGGCTATCCCCGAGTTCCTGCTCGCCATGCTGGCGGTCGACGTCGTCTGCCTGAAGCTGGGCTGGCTGCCCCCGACCGGCTGGACCCCCATCTCCCAGGGCCTGGGTGCCAACCTGCAGACCCTGCTCTTGCCGGCGCTGACGCTCGGCTCCGGGGCGGCCGCGGTGATCACCCGGCAGACCCGGAGCGCCATGGCCGAGGTCCTGGACTCGCCCTTCATCCGGACCGCCTGGGCGCTGGGGCTGCCCCAGCGGCAGATCTACTTCCGCTTCGCCCTGCGCAACGCGCTCATCTCGGTGATCACGGTGGTGGGCCTGATCGCGGCCGCGCTGCTGGGGGCCGCGGTCCTGATCGAGCGGGTGTTCGTGATCCCGGGCATGGGCTCGATGCTGGTGGACGCCGTCACCCAGAAGGACTTCCCGGTGACTCAGGGGGTGACGGTCGTGTTCATCGCCATCGTGATCCTGATCAACCTGCTGGTCGATATCTCCTATGCCGTTCTCGACCCGCGCATTCGGAGCTGAGGGACATGCCCAACCCGATCGTTGATCCCACGGGACGTGCGGGAGCCGCCGCGGAGGTGCGCCTGGCCCCCC
>DASRBU010000223.1:0-2208 GCA_035653475.1 Candidatus Dormiibacterota bacterium
GGGGACGCGGATGGCGACCGCGGTCATGCTCTACAGCTTCGGCAGCCGGGAGGGCGAGGAGCGGGGGGTGCTGGAGAGCGACCTGGTCGCCGCCACCCTGGTCCCGGGCCTGGACCGCAACGTGATCGTGGCCGCCCTGCACGACCTGCGCGAGGAGGAGATCTTCCTCCACTACGTGGGCCGGCGCTACCGCTTCGAGCCGGTGGCCAACCTGAGCAAGCTGATCCGGGACGAGGCCAACAAGCTCTCCACCGACGAGGTGCTGGAGGCGGTCAAAGCCCAGCTGGAGGCGGAGCTCCGGGAGAGCCGGCGGGCAGTGGTGTGGCCGAGCGATCCGGGGGCGGTCCCGGACCGGGTGCCGGCCTTCCAGCTGGTCTTCCTGCACCCCGACTGGAGCGAGGCCCGGCAGCCGCTGCGGAGCTTCATCGAGCAGGCGCGTGGGGGACGACGTGCCTACCGCAACGGCCTGGCCCTGGTGCTGCCCGACCGAGGCCAGCTCGACCGCGCCCGGGCGGCGGCCCGCACCCGGCTGGCCATCCAGTCCCTGACCTCGCCCCGCTCGCGGCAGCGCTTCACCGCGGAGCAGCTCGAGGAGCTACAGGAGAAGCGGGCCGCCGCCGACCGCGACCTGGCAGGTGCGGTCCAGCACGCCTACGCCAGGGCGGTGATCCCGGTGGAACGCACGGAGCGGACGCCGGCCGATCTCCCCTACGAGCTGGAGGAGGTCGACCTGCGCCCGCTACTCACCGCCGGCCGGCGGCTGGCCGACCGGGTCATGGAGGCGCTCTCGCACCGGGTCTTCGACGAGGTCACCGCGGACCGGCTGATCGCCCTCGCCCGCCTCGGACCCGAGCGGCCCTTCGTCCACTGCTCGGATCTGGTGGACTGGTTCTTCTCTGTCTCCGAGTTCGTCAAGCTGAAGGACCGCTCGCCGATCGCCCAAGCGATCGCCGCCGGGGTGAAGGCGGGGAAGCTGGCCTACAGCGTCGGGTTGGAGCTGGTGGATGGCAGACCTCGCCTGCGCAACCCCGATCTGCTCCGGCGAGGGGTGAGCCTGGATGCCTCTGAGGTGGACCTGAGCGGCGATGCGGTGGTGCTGACCCCGCAGCTCGCCGAGGAGCTGGTTCCGTCCAAACCGGCTCCCGTCGGACCGGTCGAGCCGCCACCAGGCCCCGGGCCGGGGCCTGGCCCTGGGCCTCAACCCTCACCACCGGTTCCGCAGCCCCCGGTCGGCGAGCGCGCGCGCCAGGTGGCGCTCTGGGTCAGGGTCGATGCAGCGGGCCTCTTCAACCTCAACCGGGCGCTCTCCTGGCTCCGCGAGCACTCCACCACCTTGGAGGTCGAGGTCACCGCCCGCGCTACCGCCGGGGACGAGGGCTACAATCCGGTCAGCTTCCGCAACGGCGTGGAGGAGCCCCTGGTCGAAGGCTCGGCCGAGGACCTGAAGATCGAGTTCTCATGAGGCTTCACCCGTTCGCCGCCGCCAGCTCCCCTCCGGCCGTAGCTGCGTTAGAAATCAAAAGGCCAGGGCAATACGCGCCGTCCCGCAGTCGCTACATTGTACCATCGTCCCGTGACGTAGAAAAAGTGCAGTAGCTAGAGCATGAGAGTTACCGCACTTACCTTGACCAACTTTCAATCCTTCGCCGACAGCGGCAGAATACCGCTTCATCCCATCACCCTATTCGTCGGTAAGAACAACTCCGGCAAGTCGGCGATCATCAACGCCCTCAGCCTGGTGCAATCCGGACTGATTCAACGTCACAACGAGTTAGTACGTGTTGGGGCTTCCCAGGCGGAGATCCTGCTTGAGGCAGAGGACCTTCCCGCAACATACAGGCTGACGGGCAGCTCAGCAGCATGCCTGCACCTCATGCTTCAACGTGAAGGCCAGATCGCTCTGCATGTCCGACGTGATGATGGCAATGGCGCGTCAGAGCCGCGTCCCCAATTTCCCTCCGATCTATCAGGCGCGGTGATGCTCAGGCTCTCCGCTGACAATGCGCTACGCATCTTCGACGAACGCATAAATGCTCAATTATCTCGGCAGATAACAGCAGACATCACCAATCTGCCTGCTCTCATTTCAAGTTTGGTGACCATCGGGCACCCGCGTAGCGCCGACTTTGCAGCCATGACGAGCCATCTCTTCGGCTTCCACTTCGGCCTGATTTCAACGGAAATCGGTCAACTTCCAGGGCTTGTCAT
>DASRBU010000224.1:0-6513 GCA_035653475.1 Candidatus Dormiibacterota bacterium
GAGAAGCAGGCGTGGCCGTCGGTGTGGCGCCAGGGCTGGAAGTGGTCGCTCACCCAGGCGCTGTCGAAGCCGAGCTCCTCGGCCAGTACGGCCAGCTCCACCATGGCCCGGGGGCCGAACTGCTCGGCCGAGGCCTTCCAGCCCAGCCGCAGGGGATGGGCGGTCACCGCCGCCGGGGGAAGTACCGTCGCCAGCTGAAGGCGACGCCGGCGATCAGGGCTGCCGCCACCACGGCCAGCAGCGAGAGCAGGCTCGCCTGGTCGAAGGTGGCCACCCCGTAGGCGGTCATCACCCCCACCAGACCGACTCCGAGCAGGATCATGAGCGCCAGGGTGACGGCCCGGTAGATCTTCACCGGCTCAGCCCTCCCGGCGCCCCTGCCGCGACGGGCCGGCCTCGCCGTCGATGCCTCGTGCGTGGTCTGGCATGGTCTCCACATCCTCCAACCGCCGCTTGCGGGCCGGGGGCCCGGCTCTCGTTGCTTACCATACCCGGACGGTGGACCCCATCCGACTGGGAGAGGTGACCTCGACCCAGGACGTGGCCCGCGGCCTGCCGGTGGGATCGGTGGTGGTGGCCGACCATCAGACCGCCGGCCGGGGCAGGCTGGGCCGGCGCTGGGAGGCGCCCCCGGGCAGCGCCCTGCTGGCGTCGTTCGTGCTGGGGAGCCGGCCGCTGGCCTCGCTCGCGGCCGGGGTGGCGGCTGCCCGGGCCTGTGGCGAGCGGGTGCGGCTCAAGTGGCCCAACGACCTGCTGCTGGAGGGCCGCAAGCTCGGGGGCATCCTGGTCGAGGTCCACGGCGACACCTGCGTGGTGGGCATCGGCATCAACCTCTCCTGGGCGCCGCCCGGCGCCGCCGCCCTGGGTGCGGACCGCGACCGGCTGCTGGAGGGGCTGGGCCGGGAGCTCCGCCGCTGGTTCGCGGCCCCGTCGGAGGCGGTGCTGGCGGCCTGGCGGGAACGCTCGGACACGCTGGGCCGGCGGGTGCGGGTGGAGCTGCCCGGGGGCGACCTCGAGGGGGTGGCCGAGGAGCTGGCCGAGGACGGCTCACTGATCGTGGCCGGCACCAGGGTCGCGGCCGGGGAGGTGATCCACCTGCGGGCCGACGGCGCCCCCGCCCTCACCGCGGGCTGAGGAGCGAGCTCGGGGGCGAGTCACCCCCAGCACCGTCCGGGGCCGGCGGCCTCTCGCGACCGGTCAGCCCGGATCTGGCCCCGAGGTCGTCGTCTCCTCCGTAGACGCGAGCTGCTCCATGAGCAGGTCCGCCAGCGGCGCCACGAACTGCTCCCGGTTGTCCCAGTAGTCGTGGACCCGGAGTGCGGTCGCGGCCACGTGCCCGCGGTTGTCGACGGCCAGGTCCTGCACCGCCATCGGAGCCAGCCGGCCGGTGTCGGGATCCAGGGCCTGGAACAGGCCCGAGGTCTGGGGCAGGGGCTCGCCCCGGCGCCAGGAGCGGGGAGGCGAGAGGGGGTCGGCGATGGGATCGTCCGGGTCCCAGAAGTTGAGCCACCGGGGCAAGAGCCGGATGGAGCCCACCTCCGAGCCCCAGCCGAGGAGCACGACGAACTTCCGGAGCGGCGAGCCGGCGGTCACCAGCGCCCCCAGCTTGACGGTCCGGTCGGGCTCGATCGTGCGCAGCACGTCGAAGGCCACCACCGTGCCCTGGCTGTGCGCGTTGACCACCACCCGGGAGACGTCGGGGCGGAGGAGGAGGCGGAGCAAGGCCTCGCGGACGAACCCCCGCACCCGCTCCCGGACGTCGTTGCGGATCACGTAGGCGCCCACGTCGTCCTCGATCTGGCGCAGGATCGAGGCCGAGCCCTCCCCGGTGGGCCGTGGCGAGTCGCGCCGCACCCGCAGGCTGGAGGTCGCCGAGGGCTCCCCCGGGTGCAGGAGGGCGGCGGCGTCCTGGAAGATCAGGCGTGAGATGCCGCGCAGCGTCGCGTAGCGGCCGATCGAGGGCAGGGCCAGCTCCGCCGTCTCCAGGAGCGAGGGGAGATCGGGTCCGCGCCCCGCGAGCCCGGCGTACACCAGGGCGACGTGGGCGATCCTGGCCCCCGGACGGGCCAGCTCGGCGCCCTCGGTCTCGATTCGTCCCCTCGCCCGCAGCCGCCCCAGCCGGGCCAGCCCGGCCTCGGGCGAGCCGTCCTCGGGAGGCCACTGGCTGGTCACGTAGACGGGGACGGTGGGCCCGATCTGGTGGGGGGCGCGCCGGGGATCGTCGCTCAACCACGGCCCCAACCGCTCGGCCAGGGCCAGGTGCAGGGCGTCGGCGTAGCCGGGGACGCCCGGGCCGGGGGCCTGCTGGAAGCCCACCCCGTGGACGGTGAGCAGACAGCAGAGGCCGGCACCGACCTCTCGGGACGGGGGGCTAGGAGGCGGCGCCGTCGCCATCTGGGCAGCCAGGCGAGGGGAGGAGGCGGCCGCGCCGACGGCGGACCTCGGCCTCCAGACGAGGCAGTAGCTCGCCCGCTCGGCCGCGGAGGACCACGGCCGCGGCCACGTCCAGGGGGGTCGGCTCGTCGTTGACCACGATCAGGGGCACGCCCCGCTCCACCGCGGTCGCGGGCACGTCGGCGGCCGGGTACACCTGGAGCGAGCTGCCCACCACCAGCACCAGGTCGCAGCCGCGGGCCAGCTCGAAAGCCTCCATCAACGCCCGGGCCGGCAACGGCTCCCCGAAGAGCACCACCTCCGGCTTGAGGTGGGTCCCCCCACAGGTGCCGCACCGGGGCGGCAGCTCGTGCCAGAGTCGTGCCTGGACCGCGGCCCGCTCCTCCGTCGCCCCACAGTCGAGGCAGCGCACCCGGCGGCCGTTGCCGTGCAGCTCCACCAGGCGCCGGGTGCCGGCATCACCGTGCAGGCCGTCGGTGTTCTGGGTGACCACGGCCTGGAGGTGGCCGGCGGCCTCGAGCGCGGCCAGGGCCAGGTGCCCCGGGTTGGGCCGGGCGGCGGCGTACGTCTCCCAGCGCTCCGCCGATATCCGCCAGTACCGGCCGGGATCGCGGAGGAAAGCCTCGATCGAGGAGACCTGGTAGGGGTCGTACCGGCGCCAGAGGCCATTGGGGCCCCGGAAGGTGCTGATGCCGCTCTCGGCCGAGATCCCGGCTCCGGTGAACGCCATCCCTCTGCGGGCCCGAGCCGTCAGCTCGGCCGCCCGCCCGAGGTCTCCCTCCTCGTCCCTGGTCGACACCGACCGCTATGGTACGGGGCGATCCGTCGCTCCGGCTTCCTGGCGGACCGGGGCGCCGGCTCACCCCTGACGCGCCATCGCCTCCAGGCGCCGGATCCGCTCCTCCAGAGGGGGATGGGTGGAGAAGAGGCCGGCCAGCGACCGCCCCGAGAGCGGGTTGACCAGGTAGAGGTGAGCGAAGGCGGGCTGGGCGGTCTGGGAGGGCACCACCTGGGTCGCCCGCTGCAGCTTGCGCAGCGCGCTCGCCAGCGCCAGTGGCTGATGGCTGACCCGGGCGCCGGTGTGGTCGGCCTCGTACTCCCGAGACCGGGAGACCGCGAGCTGGATCAGGAGGGCGGCGATGGGGGCCAGGATGGCCAGGAGCAGCAGGCCGATCGCCCCCAGCGGGTTCTGGTCCTCCTCGTCCCGGCCGCCGCCCCAGAACAGCCCCCACTGGGCGATGTTGGCCAGGAAGGTGATGGCGCCGGCCAGGACGGCGACCACGGTGCTGATCAGGATGTCCCGGTTGCGCACGTGGGCGAACTCGTGCGCCAGCACCCCGTACACCTCCTCCTGGTCGAGGAGGCGCAGCAGCCCCTCGTTGACGCAGATGGAGGCGTGCGACGGGCTCCGACCGGTGGCGAAGGCGTTGGGGCTGGGGTCCGGGCTCACGTAGACGCGGGGCTTGGGCACCCCGTACTGGGCCGCCAGCCGGTCGGCCAGCTGGTGCAGCCCCGGCGCCTCCTGCGGCCCGACCTCGCGCGCCTGGGCCGCGGCCAGGGCCATACGGTCCCCGAAGAAGTAGGCCACCCCGTTGCCCAGCAGGGCGATGAGGAAGGCGATGACGAGGCCCGAACGCCCGAAGAAGAAACCCCCGGCCCCCACCAGGATGACGGTGAGGACGGCCATCCAGAAGAACGTCTTGAACCAGTTCATGGCTCTCTCTACCTCGGTCTCTATCCCGGTTGCTCTCGCAGTGATTGTCCCCGGAGATCGAGCCAGTCACTCATGGCCTCGCGGTGGCTGGGGAAGGCGGGCTCGGGCAGCCGATCACGGGAGAAGGCCGCCACCTCCAGCATCTCCTCCCCCGGCGCCGGCCTCGCTCCCGGCCGCAGCCGCCCCAGGTAGGCGATCCCGACCATGCTGGGCGCGTCCTGCTTGCGGATGTGGTATACGCCGAGCAGGGACACGATCTCGACCTCGGCCCCGATCTCCTCCCGGCACTCCCTGGCCGCCGAGCTGGCGGGGTGCTCGTCGTCGTTGACGTACCCGCCGGGCAGGCACCAGCAGCCGTAGCCGGGCTCGATGCCCCGCCGCCCCATCACGACCTCCCCGGCTTCGTTCTCCACCACCACCATGGTCACGACCTTGGGGTCTCGCCAGAGCACGAACCCGCAGCGGGCGCAGGCCTCCAGCTCTCGCCCCTCGATCGTGCGCGGCTCCAGGCCGATCCCACAGTTGATGCAGAAGTGAGGCACGTCGTCCATGGTAGAGAGCGGGAGACCCACCGAGAACGGCCCCGGCTCCGGGTATACTCGCAGCTTCGAATCACGGAGAGCGTCTCTGGAACTCCAGCACTTCGAGGACCTGCCCCTGGGCAGCGAGTGGACGACGCGGCGCCGGACCATCGGCCCGGCCGAGGTGGCCGCGTTCCTCGGCCTGGCCGGCGACCTGAACCCGCTGTACGCCGATGCGGAATACGCCCGCAGCGGTCCCTTCGGCGAGGTGGTGGTTCCGGGCGCGCTGATCGTGGCCGTGGCCATCGGCCTGGGCACCGTGGACGGACCGCTCCCGGCCACGGTCGGCCTGGTGGGCATGGACTGGCGTTTCCAGCGGCCGGTGCGGGTGGGCGACACCATCCGCTGCCGCTGGCGTCTGCACCGCAAGCGCGAGGTCGAGAACCCGCGCTGGGGTCTGGCCGTGTGGCAGGTCGAGGTCGCAAACCAGCGGGACGAGGTGGTGGCGACCGCCGAGCTGGTCCGGCTGGTCAGCCGCCGCCAGGTGCCGGCCGAGGGCCGCCCGGGGAAGAGACGACGACGGCGTCGCGGGCTGGAGGGCGGGGCCACCGAGCTCCCGCCGAAGCCACCGCCCGGGCCGCTGTCGGAGCCCGGGCGGTGGCCTCGTGCGGCCGCGGACGAGCACCCACGCCCAGCCGAGGCCCCCAGGCCCGAGCGCGGCCCGGCCAAGGTCCACGAGGTCCCGCCGCCCCGGCCCCCCGAGCCCGCCGCCTCCTCCTCACCCGACCGGCCCGAGGCGGCGGATGCCGTGTCAGGGCCGGGAACGCCCGCACCGGGAGGCCCCAGGCGACCCGGCCGCCGTCCCGGAAGGTCCCGTGCTGCCCGGGGCCCCGAGCGGCCCTCACCCACTCCCGAGCCGGGGGATTCCCGGCCCGACCTCGAGACGGTCTCGGGCGGCCCCACCTCTGAGCCGGCCCCGGGCGGCGCCTGGAGACCTCCGGAGGAGGTCCTCCGCAGGGAGGAGACGCCCTCGCCGGCTGGTACCGGCGCGGAGATCGACGCCGCCGAGGACGCGGCCCGGCCGGTCTTCGCCCCGCTCGCCCCCGAGGCTGCCTGGCCGCCGGCGCTGCCGGCGGTGGAGCCCGCGGTCGAGGAGGGCCCCCAGGGAGGTCCGCCGGCGGCCCCCGGGCCGCCCGAAGGGACCCCGGAGGACACCGCCCACGGCGCCTCCGAGGCCGGGCCGGTCCCCCGACCACGCCGGCGCGCCCCGGCTCCGGAGGGTGACGCGGCCGAGGTGCCGGCGGCTCGCCGCCGGCGGCGCCGGCACGCCGGGGGATCCACCCCGGCCACCTCGGACGAGACCGGGCCGGCCGAGCGGTCGAGCCCGGAGGAGGCGTCGTCGGGGAGGGCAGGGACGGCCGACGAGGGCCCTCGGGACCATCCCGTGGCCCCGGTCACGGCGTCGCCGGAGGGCTGAGCCGCCGCCTCAGTCGTCGGGTCCGGGTGGCTCCAGCTGCTCCAGGAACTCGATGACCCGGCGGGTGAGCTGGCTCGGCGTCGACGCCCCGCTGGTCACGCCGACCCGCCTCACCCCCCGGAACCAGCCGGGGTCGATGTCCTCCAGCCGGTCGACCAGGTAGGCGGGCTTCCCACCCAGCTTCCGCACCACCTCCACCAGCCGGTTGGAGTTGGAGGACCTCGGGCTCCCCCACGATCACCAGGTCCACCTCCCGGGCGGCCTGAACCGCGGCCTCCTGCCGCTCCTGGGTGGCCCGGCAGATCTCGTTGTAGACCTCCACCTCCGGATAGCGACGCCTGACCGCCTCGATCATGGCCTCGGTGTCCCACATGGAGAGCGTGGTCTGGCAGGTGACCGCGACCTTG
>DASRBU010000225.1:0-8685 GCA_035653475.1 Candidatus Dormiibacterota bacterium
CGTTCTTGTCGAAGTGCGCCAGCAGCTTGCGCCCGTCCTGGTCGAAGAGGATGTTCTCCATCACGCTGTCGTAGTCCCACAGGTCGTGGGGCGTGTACTGGTAGTGCCAGCGGATGGCGCCGTTGTCCGGGTCGACGGCGATCACGGAGTCGGTGTAGAGGTTGTCGCCCTCGCGCACGCTTCCGTCGAAGTCTGGGGCCGGGTTGCCGGTCCCCCAGTAGAGGAGGTTCAGCTCGGGGTCGTACGTCCCCGTCACCCAGCAGTTCGCACCTCCCCGCGCCCAGGCATCGCTGTTCGCCGGCCAGGTCTCGGAGCCCGGCTCGCCCGGCTTGGGCACGGTGTAGGTGCGCCACACGTGCCGTCCGGTCTCGATCTCGAAGGCGTCGAGGTGACCGCGCACCCCGAACTCCCCTCCGGAGCTCCCGACGATGACCAGGTCCTTCACCACCAGGGGGGCGACCGTGCCGCTCTCGCCAGCCCGCACGTCGCCGTAGGCCCGGTCCCAGACGCACTTACCGGTCTCGGCGTCGAGCGCGAGCACGTGAGCGTTCAGGGTGACGACGAACACCTTCCCCTTGGCCACGGCGACCCCGCGGTTCACGTTGCCACAGCACAGCGAGGTGTCGAAGGGGATCGCGTGCTTGTATCGCCACAGCTCCTGGCCGGTGCGGGCGTCGAGGGCCCAGACCCAGCCGTCCCAGCCGGAGACGAACATGACGCCGTCGACGACGATGGGCGCGGCCTCGAAGGAGTACGTGGAGGCGCCCGACAACATGCCGAAGGCACCGGCCTGGAACACCCAGGCTGGGGCCAGTCGCCGAACGTTCTGGACGTTGATCTGGTCGAGCGGGCTGTAGCGCTGACCGTCGTAGGCTCCGTAGTAGGTGAGCCAGTTCTGGGGCTCCGAGCGGGCTCGGACGATCCGCTCGTAGGTGACGTTACGGACCACGGGTGGTGCCTTTCCCACCACCCCGCTCAACGAGGACTGATCGACGGCGCGCCCTGCATCGAGGTACTGAACCATCGGCTCCTCCTCCTTACGGTCGAGGCTGTTCCGGCCGGTCGAGACGGGCCTCCTGAGGAACCTCTCCCGTCACCACGATCGCCCCCACCAGCCCTCGGCCCTCATCGTTGCCGATGGGGGAGCTGAACCAGTAGTAACCCGGTCCGTCGAGGTTGAGGGTGGCCGTCCCGCGCGAGTGGTTCTGCAACCAGATGAACTGGTTGTCACCGTTGCTCGGCAAGAGCGCGCAGTGCGTGTTCTCGTCGTCGTTGACGATCTCGAGGTCCAGGTCACCACCGTGCGGCAGGACCAGGATCGAGGGCTCCCAGACCAGCTCGTCGGGTGGGATCCGAATGCGGGCGCGCATGCGGCCGCCAGGTCCTTCCTCGGCCCGCCCGATACGGCCCCGGCCCAGCAGCCGGCCCAGGGTCGCACCGTTCTGCCGGTCGAGCTCCGGCAACTCATCGACCAGACGTGTTTGCTCCATGACGAACCCCCGAAGCCTTGGTTGTAAAGCCGCCCGCTACCAGCGGGAAGCAAGGTAATCGACGGCGGTCAGTCCAGCAGCTCGACTCACCTCCACTCTGAACATGTTCTCTCCCGTATGACGCAACGCAATATAACAAGCTGCTTGTCGCGGCGCAAAATTCGAGTTCGCGTCCGGAGCCAAGGGCGAAGGGAAGGGACCGCCGCGTCGCCGCCGCGGCTCCGGCAGGCCGACCCATCGGCCGAGGCCGGGGGCTCGCCCGAGAAGGAGCCCGATCGTCCCTCGGGGGCGGCTCGCCTACCCCTCGGCCGGGCGTGGGCCGCCCCCGACCTCGGGGTCCTCCTCCCCCTCCCCGGGCACCAGCTCGATCCCGGCCGGGGTCCGGCGCGCGCCACCGAGGCCGGCGAAGGAGGGATCGACCAGCGCCGTGAGGTCGTCGCGGGTGAGCCTGGTCAGGGCTTCCAGCTCCAGCGGGTCGAGGGACACGGCCCGACCCGTCCGCAGGTCGAGCACGCGGACCAGCGCCTCCCCCGCCCCCGGGTCCCGCTCCAGGGCCACGCTGGCGAACTCGTTGCGCACCAGCAACCGTCCGCGCTCCGGGTCAGGCTCGGTCATGGGCGCTGGCCACGGTCAGATGATGAAGGTCAGGTTGCTCTGGCTCATCTCGCGATCGATGAGCAGAACCTTCTTGAGCGCGATGCGCAGCTGGCCGTCGACCCGGCGGAGGACGTGCTCGACCCGGGCCACGATCGGCCTTACCTCGCCCAGGCCCACCTGCCGGAAGTCGCCCAGCCGCACCTCGTAGACCACCTGGTGGGAGCGGACCCTGAAGGCCCCGTCGTCGCCCGCCGTGACCTCGACGTTGCCCACCAGGTGCAGGGTTCGGGAGCGCGGCGCCTGGGCGGGGAAGGGGACGTGCAGGAGGTGGTAGACGCGTTCCTCTCGGCGCAGCGGCGGATCGTAGACCAGCGAGGTGTTCCACTCCACCGGCTTGCGGTCGTCGATCGGGATCCAGTAGACACCGTCCTCGGTGAAGAGGCGGAGCCACTCCTCGAGCTCCAGGTCGTCGATCAGGCGGGCCTCTCGGTAGAGGAACGACTCGGCCTCCTCCCGGGCCAGGCCGGCGACCCCGACCTCCTCCGGCGCCATCGCCTCAGCCCTCCGCCAGCAGCCGCTTCCACCGTCGCCAGAAGGCGCGCTGGGGCGTCTCGCCGGACGGCAGCCCCTCGTGGTCGCCGTCCTCGTCCACCCGCTCGCGGTCCAGGCCGCGCTCGAGGATCAACCAGTCCACGCTGGACGCCTCCAGGCCCTGCTGGTTGAGGGCGAAGATCTCGACGTCGTCGGGCATACCGTGTCCGGCTGGCCCGTAGAACCGCTCCTGGCTGCGCAGCCACCCCTGGTTGATCTCGTCGGGGGCGTCCTTCAGCTCGTAGGGGTAGACGGTGACCTCGGTCAGGTCCGGGGCCAGGGGCCGCCAGACGCGGATCTGCTGATGGATGATGCCGAGGTTGGGGAAGATGCTCATGGCCCCGCTCCCGGCGATCCAGGCCACGCGCTCGGGCCCGTGCCGCTCCAGCAGCCCCCGGTAGTAGTCACCGAAGTGGCCCTCGAGCAGGGGCTCGATGCGGTCCACCGGCTTGGCGCTCAGCCCGTGGCCCTGGGCGCATCCCCAGGAGACGCCCCGGGCTCGAATTCTGCGCACCTCCGCCATCGACCGCCCCCTGTGCACCCCGAAGTCGCCGGTGGCGTCGCCGTACCGCTCCTGCAGCTTGACGAAGCCCTCGTGGACGAACGTGAAGTGGTAGCCGTCGACGATGTTCTCAGCCTGGAACTTCCAGTTCCCCTTGTAGGTGACGACGTAGGGATCGGAGCGGAGCACGATCTCGCCGGCCGGCGAGCGGTCGACCTTGTTGTCGATGAGCCGGGCCGCCTTGCCCAGGTGCTGCTCGATGGACGGCACCTCCGGGTTGAAGCTGGCGAAGATCAGCCCCCGGTAGCTGGCGACCCGGGGGAGGCGCAGCAACCCGGCGGGCGCCTCGAAGTGCTCGGAGTAGCCGCCGTCGCCCTCGCGCATGGCGATCCCGGCCAGGGAGCCGTCCTTGCCGTACACCCAGCCGTGGTAGGGGCAGCGAAAGTAGTTGGCCGTCCCCCGCGGGCTGCGGCAGACCACCGAGCCGCGGTGCACGCAGCGGTTGACGAGGACGTGGATCTCACCGCCATCGCCCCGGCTGACGATCACCGGCTGGAGACCGACGTGGGCGGTCTTGTAGTCACCGGGACGGGGGATCTCACTCTCGTGGCCGACGTAGACCCAGGTCCGCGCGAACACGCGCTGCATCTCCGCCTCGAACACGGCCGGGTCGGTGTAGGCCCGGGTGTGGACCCGGTAGGTGTGGGGTCCCTCCAGGACCAGCGCCTCGGGGTCGACGCCGCTCCGGGACCGGACCGGGAGCGTGGAGCCGCTGACCGCCATCTCGCCTCCTCCCTCTTCCTGGCTCTACCTCTACCTCTTCCTCTTCCTGTTCCTGTTCCTGTTCCTGGCTCTACCTCCGGGGTGGTTCGCTCCGGCCGGGAAGCCCGGGCCGAGCGCCCCGCCCGGGTGCGCCCGGCGCGGCCGCGGCACCCTCAGCCACCGGCCCGTCCGGAGCTCGGTGCGGGCGACCCGGCCGCCGACGGGCCTCACGGAACCGCCTCGGCCACCCGGCCCTCGGGGACGACGAAGCGCAACGCCTGCCGGGTGGCCCTGGGCTCCAGCTCGGGATCGAGGCGCCCCACCAGGACCAGCGCCGTGCGCGCCAGGTGGCGGGCGTTGCGCCGCACCGCCTCCTCGGCCTCCCGGCGCAGGCACGCCTCCAGGACCGCGTCGTGCTCCTTACGGGTCAGCGCCCAGGTCATGGGGTCGGTGCGCACGAACAGCCGCCGATACAGCTCCGCCCGCTCCCCGGCGTCCACGATCGCCCGGACGAGCGGGTGGCCTGCGTGCCGCACCAGCAGGGCATGGAAGCGCCGGTGTGGCTCCTCCCACTCGGCCGGGTCGCCTGTCTCCTCGCCGGCGTGCATCGCCTCCAGCGCCTCCCGGATCTGCCGGAGCTCGTCCGGCCTGAGCAAGGGGACGGTGAGCGCGATGCCCATCGACTCGAGCAGGATGCGCTGGGCGTAGAGCACGTCGATCTCCTCGGCCTGGATCGCGGTCACCCGCATCCGCCGCTGCGGTCGCGCCCGGACCAGCCCCTCGGCCTCCAGCATGCGCAGCGCCTCCCGCAGGGGGGTGCGGCTGACGCCGAAGCGGCGCGCGAGGTGGACCTGGTTCAAGACCTCCCCGGGCGCGATCCAGCCGTTGAGGATCTCCTCCCGGAGCCTGGCGTAGACCGCGCGGACCCCCGGCCGTCGAGCCGGTGTCCGGGGCGAGACGGGAGTATCTGTATGCATATTGCGCTTCTTGAGCCGTGAAACCTTGACTCAGGTGAGCCCTAGTGTATACATTCTTCAGAAGTCCGGTCAAACCTGGGGCTGGCCGGAGATCGAGAAAGGAGGGAGGATGACGGCGAAGGCAAGGGCCTTGCGCGACCGCTGGGCGGCGGGACGACCTGCCTTCGGCGTCTGGGCTGCCCTCGCCTGCCCATTCGCCGTGGAGCTGTGTGCTGCCTCCGGGGTCGACTACGTCTGCGTCGACCAGCAGCACGGCGTGGTCGGCGAGCAGGACCTGGTGGGCTTGATGCGCGCCGCCGAGGCGCGGGGCTCGGTGCCCATGACCCGGGTTCCCGCCAACCGGCCCTGGCTGATCGGCAAGGCCCTCGACCTCGGCGCCCAGGGCGTGGTGGTGCCGCTGGTCAGCTCGCCGGCGGAGGCGGAGGCGGCGGTCGCCGCCTGCCGCTACCCGCCCCAGGGCGTCCGCTCCTTCGGCCCCATCCGCTCCTCGCTCACGCTGGGAGCCCACGACCTGGGGACGCTCGGGCAGGAGGTGCTCTGCTTCGTGATGGTCGAGACCCGGGCGGGTGTGGAGCAGGTGGAGCGGATCGCCGCCACCCCGGGCCTCGACGGCATCTACGTCGGCCCGGCGGACCTCGCCCTCGGCCTGGGGCTGGCGCCCGACCTGGACAAGACCGAGCCGGAGCACGAGGCGGCGGTGGAGCGCATCCTGCGCGCCTGCCGGGCGGCCGGGATCGTGGCCGGCATCCAGTGCGGATCGGGTCGGTCGGCGCGCCGCTACGCGGACATGGGCTTCCGGCTCGTCACCTTCGCCAAGGACTCCTCGGTGCTCCAGGCGGCGATGCGACGGGAGCTGGAGGGGGCCCTGGGCGAGGTCCGGCCGGCCGCCAGCGGGGGGTACGCGTAGATGACGACGACGCCGGGGGCGGCGGTCGACGAGATGGCGGCGCTCCTGGCCGACTTCACCACCGGGGTCTCCACCGCGCTCACCGCCGAGGCGGGATGGGCGGCGCGGCGCGTGCTGCTCGACACCCTGGCGGTGGCGCTGGGAGGACTGCGTCACCCGGCCGCCCAGGCGGCCCGGCGCTACGCCTACCGATTCCCCCTGGCCGGGGGATCCCGGGTGTGGGGGACCGACGTCACCACCTCCCCCGAGACCGCCGCCCTGGCCAACGGGGTCCCGGTCCGGGCCTACGACCACAACGACCTCTACGTGGGGCGTCGGAGCGGCGGCCACCCCAGCGACATGGTGGCGGCCATGGTGGCGGCGGCGGAGTGGGCGGACGCGGACGGGATCGGGCTCCTGGGCGCGCTCGCCCTGGGCTACGAGGTGGCGCTGGCCCTGATGGACACGCTCGCCGTCGGCGCCGGCGGCTGGGACTACGCCAACCTGACCGCGATCGCGGCCACCTGCGGGATCGCCCGCCTACTCCGGCTCGATCCCGAGCGCACCCGGGAGGCCCTGGCCATCACCGTCATCCCCCACGCCGCCAGCGACGAGATCGAGTCCGGCGAGCTCAACCGCCGCGGCGACCTGACCATGTGGAAGCGGTTCAACGGCGCCGACGCCATGCGTCAGTCGGTCTACGCCTGCCTGCTGGCCGCGGCCGGGGCGGAGGGAGCGGTGCGGCCCTTCACCGGCCGGCTCGGCTTCCTGGACCGGATGGGGATCGCCGGGGACCCGCTGCCTGAGCTGCGCGGCCTGCTCGACCCCGCCCGGCCGCTGCGACGGATCGGCGAGACCACGTTCAAGCGCTGGCCGGTCGGCTCCCGCGGCCAGAGCGCCATCCAGGCCGCGCTCGCCGCCCGCGCCCAGGTGACCGACCTGCGCTCGATCCAGGCCGTGCGGGTCTTCACCGACGAGGCCGCCTACCACCACCTGGTGCGGATCAGGACCGATCCCTGGCACCCCATCTCCCGCGAGACGGCCGACCACTCCCTGCCCTACCTGGTGGCCGCGGCCGTGCTCGAGGGCCGGCTCCATATCGACAGCTTCGCGCTCGCCCGCGTCCGCGACCCGGAGCGCCGGCGCTTCCTCGAGGAGCGGATCACGGTCGAGCCCCGTCCCCAGCTGAGCTGGGGCGCGGCCGGGGGGTTCCCGACCCGGGTGGAGATCGAGACCGTCGAGGGCCGGGTAGTGGTCGGAGAGGCGCTCCCTCCGCCGGGCCACCCCGGCAACCCTTTCCGCGACCGCGACCTCGAGGCGAAGCTCCACGAGAACGCGGACGCCGTGCTGGGGAAACCGGGAGTGGAGGCGCTCATCGCCGCCGTCCAGGGGCTGGGGTCGGGCGATGTCCGGTCCCTGACCGCCCTCCTGCGGGCGGGGACCGAGATCGACGGAGCGCCGGCCGAGTGAGGCAGGAGGTGCGGGGTCGATGGCCGATGTGAGCGCGAACGGCCGGGGCGGAGCCCCCCGGGCCGAGGTGGTGGAGCTGGTCTCGGTCTACAAGGCCTTCGTCGCCGGCGGGACCCGGCAGGCGAAGCTGGCGCTGGAGGACGTGTCGCTGCGGGTCCCCCGAGGCGAGTTCTGGTCGATCATCGGCCCCAGCGGCTGCGGCAAGTCGACCATTCTCAACCTCATCGCCGGGCTCTCCGCCCCCACCGACGGCACCATCCTCTACGACGGCCGGGCGGTGCGGGGCGTGAACACCGACGTGGGCTACGTGACCCAGGACGACAACCTGCTCCCCTGGCGGACCCTGCAGGCCAACGTCGAGCTCGCGCTCGAGCTGCGGGGCGTGCCCGCCGCCCGGCGTGCCGAGCGCTCGCGGGGGCTGATCGCCCGGGTCGGGCTGGCCGGCTTCGAACGTCACTACCCGGCCGAGCTGTCGGGGGGCATGCGCAAGCGCGCCTCGATCATCCGGACGCTCATCTACGAGGCCCCGGTGATCCTGATGGACGAGCCCTTCGGTCCCCTCGACGCCCAGACCCGGCTCGTCCTCCAGGACGACCTGCTCCGGCTCTGGGAGCGCTCGCGCCAGACCATCCTCTTCGTCACCCACGACCTGGTCGAGGCCATCGCCCTCTCCGACAAGGTGGTGGTGATGTCGGCCGGCCCGGGACGGATCAAGCACGTCTACGAGGTCGGCATCCCGCGTCCACGGGACGTCTTCCACATCCATCAGGCCCCCGGCTTCTCGCTCATCTACGACCGGCTCTGGGCGGACATCAGCGGCGAGATCGCCATGTCCCGGCGCGCCCCGGCCGGGGAAGCCGTCCGGACCCGGGAGGCGGAGGGCTAGGGATGGCGGCCATCGCCCACCGCGAGCGCGTGCTCGAGCGCGTCGTCGACGAGCACCGCCGGCGCCGCCGTCACGACTTCTGGACGCTCTACCTCACCCGCGTCGCCGTCCTGGTCGCCCTCCTCCTGGCCTGGCAGCTGCTCTCCGGCGTGCTCCTCGACCCCTACTTCTTCTCCAGGCCGAGCCTGATCTGGCACCAGCTCGTGCTCCTGGTCCAGAGCGGGCGCTTCACCGGCAACGTCCTGCTCACAGTCGAGGAGGCGTTCCTCGGCTACCTGCTGGGCACGGTCGCGGCCACGGTCGCGGCCGCCGTGCTGGGGCTGCTACCCCGCGCCTACGCCATCGTGGAACCGTTCCTGCTCGCCGTCTACTCGATCCCCAGCGTGGCCATCGGCCCCCTGCTCATCGTCTGGCTCGGGATCGGCATCGACTCCAAGGTGGTGCTGGCCGCCTACTTCGTGTTCTTCGTCGTCTTCATGAACGGGGTCAGCGGGGTCAGGAGCGTGCCCCGGGGCTGGATCGAC
>DASRBU010000226.1:0-7664 GCA_035653475.1 Candidatus Dormiibacterota bacterium
CGGGGGTTGATCTCGCCCGCGGCCAGGCAATCGCAGTACTGCAGCAGCCGGAGCACCCCGTGGGTGTCGACGCCCCGGAGGTTGGCCCGCACCAGGCCGCTCGCGATCACGGCCGCCTCCTCCGGCTCCAGCCCGGCCGCGGTCAGGATGCGAGCGGCGAACTCCTGCAGCAGCTTCGCCGAGACGACCGGCAACCCAGATCAGACCTCGATCGGGGGCGCGGGCCTCCCGCCCCGCGCCGCACGGCCGGCCGGCGGCCGGACCCGGTCGAGCCGACGGGAGCAGGGACCCGAAGCCGGACCCGGGATGGACGCTCGCACCGTTATCAAGCATGACACCCCGGGACGCCGGGCGGCGGCCCGAGCGCTGGCGGCCGGGGGCCGCCGGAGCACCGGCGCGCCGGAGGGTCAGCTCCCGGAGCCGCTCAGCCCCAGCGCCCTCAGCTCCGCCTCCACCTGCCGTTCGTGCTCCAGCGCATCCTGGCGCGCCCGGCGAGGGTCCCAGCGTCCGGCCATGAGCAGGATCAGGGGCAGGAAGACCACCTCACCGCCGACGCACACCCACCACCAGATGCGCCACTGGCCAGGGGTCTGCGCCGCCGCCCGCTGGACCTGGGCGCCGTGCGCCTGCAGGAAGGCCAGGTCGGACCTGGGGACCTGCGCCGCCGCCTGGAGCCGCCGCACCGCTTCCTCCGGAGGCACGCCCTGGGCGCGTGAGATCTCGCCCACGGCCGTGGCCAGGGCGGCCTGGTCGGTGGGGTCGCGGTCCAGGGTGGCGAGCGTCTGCGGGTCGATGGCCCGCAGCGTGGCCAGCTGGCTGGAGTACTTGGTGGCCAGGGTCTGGACCCGGGACCCGTACTCGACCAGCGGGGTGATCGAGCTGACCACGAAGGGCAGGCAGAGGAACGAGGCGGCGACCACCCCCCGGATGATCAGCCCCCACACGGCCAGGCCGGTGGCGGTCAGGGCCGGGTTGCGACGCTCCACCGTCTCGGTGAAGCTGGCCATCCAGGGCGCGTAGGCGACCGCCAGCGACACCGCGAGCAGGCTGATGATGAGCACGAAGGCGGCGTAGCCGGTGTGGGGCTGGTCGGTCTTGCCGAGGAAGACGATGGTCATGACGATGGCGCCCAGCGCCCCCACGACCATGAACGGCTTGCGCACCTTGAGCCAGTCGGAGACGACACCGACCACGATCAGACCGGCCGCGTCGAGCGCCCAGAACCAGTTGCCGAGACCGTTGGCGTCGGAGAGCGAGAAGCCGAAGTTGGTGGTGAAGTAGATGGTGAAGAAGCCAACCGCGGTGTAGTAGATGAGCAGGAAGACCGAGATGGCGAAAGCGGGGGCGATGACGTCCAGGTGGAGCATCTGCCGCCAGGGATGGCGGAGGCTGGCCTCGACGTCGATCCCCTTCGCTCGGGCCTCGATCAGCACCCGGTCGCGCATGCTGACCATGAGCTGATCGCGCAGCTGCGGGGAGAGCTCGCGCAGCCCCAGGAGCGCGATCGCGAACACGACCAGGCCGACGATCCCGCAGATCACGAACTGGTCCTGCCAGGCGGGCAGGTGAGGGAGGGTGTTGGAGGAGACCTCGGCCACGACCAGGCTGCCGACCACTGGGCCCAGGGTCCAGAAGCCCATGGCCGAGGCCCGGCCCAGTTGGGGCGAGAAGTCCCGCACCAGGGCCGGGGTGGCGACCAGGATGATGCCCTCGACGAAGGCGACGGCGATCACGACCAGGGCGAAGACCAACTGGTTGGGAGCGTTGGGGATCCCGAACAGGGTCAGGAGAGCGGTGACCAGGAGGCCGTAGACCACCAGGTTGGCCCGGCCCCAGCGGTCGGCCAGGCCGGCGACCAGGGAGGCCAGGGCGCCGATCGCGTTGGCCACCACCAGGATGTTGACGTAGAAGGGGAAGGTCATGCCGAAGTGGGCGATGATGGCCGGGGCCACGGCGCCACCCACGTAGAGCTCGTAGTAGAGCATGATCGTGGCCACCACCACGATGCCGAGGTAGAGGATGCGGGGAGTGGTGTCGGGATAGCTCTCGAGCTGTCGATGCCAGAGCACTCGGGCGAGCCAGCCCTTGCGGGCCGTGGGCAGGGTTGCCGTGGTCATCTCCCTTCTCCTCTCTCCTCGTCGTGGGGCACGTGGGCGACGGCGACGTGCCGGATGGGGACGCTCGACCGCCGGTCCTCGGCCGGGGTTGGACCCGGCCTTCCGGGCGGTTCCGTCCGCCGACGGGCGCTGCCGCAGCCGGGCTCGAAGCGGACGGTGGCCTCTCCGGGGCCGCGAGCCCGAATCCCTTGCATCGGCCGCGCCCCCCTCGACCCCGGCCCGGGCTGCCCGGAGCCGGCGTGACCACGGCTCGGCTCGACAGCCCCCTGCGCCGTCACACCTGCATTCCCCCAGGGCGGTTAGCCTAACGATCGTTCGTGCGGGAATATAATTCCGAGGCGGGGCCATGTCAAGGCAGCAGGAAGGTCGGCCTCGGCCATGACGGCAAGCCTGCGGGACCGGCCGGAGGGCCGCAGCCGCGACGATCTGCTGGAGCACGCGGCGCGGCTGTTCGCCGAGAAGGGCTATGACGCAGCCAGCATGCGGGACATCGCCGAGGAGGTGGCGGTGCGTCCTTCGTCCCTGTACCACCACTTCCCCAGCAAGGAGCGGATCCTGTTCGAGATCTGCTACGGCTTCCAGCGGGACTTCAACCTGGAGGTACTGCCCGAGCTGAGGGCGGACCGGCCCCCCGAGGCGGCCGTCCGCGCCGCCATCAGGAGCGAGATCCTCTTTTCCAACCGTCGCTGGTCGCAGGTGCGCGTGGCCTCACGCGAGCGGCGGAGCCTGCCCAGGGAGTTGCAAGCCCCCATCAACACCCTCCGGCGTCAGTACCGCGACGCCATGGCCGCGACCATCGAGCGGGGCTGCCGGGAGGGTGTCTTCTCCGTGCCCGACCCCAAGCTCGCGGCCATGGCTGTGCTCGACATGATCAGCGGGCTCGCCCACTGGTTCAAACCACGGGATCGGAGCGACCTGGAGCGGATGGCGGGGCGCTACGGGGACGCCGCCGTGGCCATGCTGCGGGGCTGGGAGGCATCCAGCAGCGGCTAGCCGGGACCCCGACCCTGCTTGAGCCTCGGGGCCGAGCTCGGGAAGAGGCAGGCGGTTACCGAACGATCGATCGGTAGCCTATCCCCCCGGGCAAGCGGACCATCCCGGCCCGGGCGCCGGCCGCGAGCCGGCCCGGGAGCACGGCCTGCCCACGTCCTTCCCGGGCGGAACGCCCCGTCCGGGGCCTCGCGCGCCTCGGCCGGACGGCAGGGAGCGGGAGGTCACCGCGCACGCCGGGCAGGAGGCGGCCGGACCAGGCGCGCACGTCGGCGCCCGCCCGGGTCCGCAGCGAGACGACCCGCCCGGCCCCGACCTCCCGGAGTTGGGCCACGACCATCCGGCCGGGCGAGCCGCGGCCACCGGCGGGATCGACACCGAGCGTCATCTCCCCCGCGACCGCTCCACCGCCCGACGGGTGGTGGAGCGGCTCAGGCGGTGGTGCCCGACGCCGCCGGCTCTCGATCGGCGGAGACCAGCCGCGCGATCACCTCGTCGGTGGTCTCGACGTCGCCGAAGGTCCGGAAGACGGTGGCCAGGGTGGCGTTGTGCTCGGCGTCGCTCAGGGCGGCGTTGGCGTCGGAGACGAACACCACCCGGTAGTTGAGCATCATGGCGTCCCGCGCCGAGGACTCGCAGCAGACGTTGGTGAGCGTGCCCACGATGATCACCGTGTCCACGCCCCGGGCCCGGAGCCGTTGGTCGAGGTCGGACGAGCCCTGGATGAAGGCGCTGTAGCGGGTCTTCCGCACCACCAGGTCGGCGGGCTGCACGTCCAGGCCGGCGTACAGCTCGTGGCCGGGGGCGCCGGGCGTCAGCTGCTCCAGGGTGGCCCGGCGCTCGTCACCGGCGAAGAAGACGCTCCAGCTCTCCCGCTGCCCCTCCAGGGTCATCTGCAGCCACACCACCACGCCCCCCGCCGACCGGACCGCCGCCGCCAGCCGGTTGACGTTGGGGACGATCTCCCTGGCCGTGGGTACCTCGACCGGCATGCCCGGCAGCATGAAGCAGTTCTGCAGGTCGATCACCACCAGGGCGCTCCTCGGCCCCACCAGCCGCTCGAAGCGGAGGAGCTTCCCCCGCTGCCGCCTGATGGCGTCGAGGACCGGGTCCGGAATCGAGATCTGGTGCATGGTTCCCTCCACCGGCGATTGTCACACCGGTGACCGCTTCCCGCACCTCCCGACCTCGGGCGCGCCGGTCGGGAACGGTGGTGGCGAGCCCGGGGGGAGCGCTCCCATCCGGCCGGCTCACTCGGGTGTCCGGCGGAGCGAGCCGCCGGGCGGGCCCGGCCCTCCGGCACACCTCGCTGCCTGCTCCCGGGCGGCGGAGCCCATGCCAGGGTCCCCGCCGGCGCCACCCCGCAGGCGGCTCAGCGCTCCAGGGCCGAGGCCAGCCGACGCAGGACGCGACCCAGCACCACTCCCGCCGCCAGGTAGGCCAGGGCGGCCACGCCGTCGTTCACCGCCGTCTCCACCCGCCGGCTGGGAACGACGAAGAGGTCTCGGAAGGCTCCGATGAGCAGCCCTCCGGCCCGGTGAACCAGGGCCACGATCACGTTCCTGGGATTGGCGCCGGAGACCACGAACAAGGCGTGGAGCACCATCACCAGCGCCACCAGCAGGCCCAGGTCCACGGCCGCGCCGGACATCAGGCCGGAGACGGTGCGCAACAGACGAGCCACTCTCGCCCCCAATCATCGCCGAGCGGCGCCCGGACTCACAGCGGGGACGGGCACGGGGTGGGCCGCTGCCCCCGGCGCCCGGGTCGCGGGCCCCGCCGACCCCCCGGCCGGGAGCGCCGCTCCCAGGCCGTCAGACGACCAGGCGGCCCATCTCTCGGAGACGCTGCTCTGCCTCGGCCACCACCCGACGCACCACCTCGCCGCAGGGCTGGATGGCGTCGATCAGACCCGCGCTCTGGCCGAAGTTGAGCTCCCCGTCCTCGGCGTCGTCCTCGCGCGCCGCCCGGGCGATCGCCGCCGCCACCTCGGCCCGGCGCCGGCGGAGCTCGTTCTCGCGACCGCTCCAGCGCTCGATCAGGCGGTTGCGCCGGACCCGGTCGAACGCCCCCGGCCAGACCGCCCCCTTGGCGATGTCGGGGATCTCGCTCAGCTCCGTGTCGTGACCGTCGCTCTCGACGATGGCCCGTTTGAACGACGGCGGCCAGGGAGACTCGTCGGTGGCCAGGAAGCGGGTCCCCATCAGGACCCCCTCGGCCCCCAGCGCCAGGGCGGCCGCGAGCTGGGCGCCGGTGGCGATGCCGCCGGCGGCGACGACGGGAAGCGGTGCCACCGCGCGGGCCACCATGGGCACCAGCACCATGGTGCCGATCAGGCCCACGTGCCCGCCCCCCTCGCTGCCCTGGGCGACGATGACGTCCGCCCCGGCCTCGGCCGCCCGCTTCGCCTCGTCGACGCCGGACACCATGTGCACGACCCTGGCCCCCACGGCGTGGGCGCGCCCGAAGATCGAGCGCAGGTCCTGGTCGGGCCAGGGCCAGGCGGTGGAGAAGACCGCCGGGCGCTGTTCGAGCACGGCCTCGACCGCGGCCTCGTCCGACAGGAAGAGGAGCAGGTTCAGGCCGATGGGACGCTCGGTCAGGGCCCTCGTCTCCCGCACGCTCGCGGCCACCCGCTCGGGCGGGTAACGGGAGACGCCGAGCACCCCCAGGCCCCCCGCCTCCGACACCGCGGCGACCATGGCCGGCACGGTGGCGCCACTGCCCATGCCGCCCAGGAGGACGGGATGGTCGATGCCCAGCAGCTCGGTGAGGCGGGTCCGCATGTGCCGTGCGCAGTCTACCCGGCCGCGCTCCCGGCGTCGAACCCGAACCGGACCGCGGGCATCCTGACCACGGCGCCCCCGGACGGGACCGCCCGCGGTCCGGACGGGGCGAGCCGTCCTTCACCCTCCGCCCACCGGCGCCGGCCGGCCACGTGCAAGCCTTCGTCTAAGCAGCCGCCGGCCGGGGTCGGGACCGGCGCCCGGGACCGGTATGGTCGTCGTGGTCCTCGGCGACCACGGGGACGCGATCGCCGGCGGACCGTCGGAGGCCTGAGGACCGGAGCCCCGGGGAGGCGAAGGAGCCGTCGAGGCGCGATCACCGCCGGCACCGCGGCCGGGTTCGCCTCGTCGCCGGGCCCGGTCCCATCATCCCACCCGGCATCGAGTTCACAGCAGGAGGGACGTGATGTCACAGGTCCCCGTGGCGGAGCGGCTGGCCACGCCGAGCGACCTCGCCGGCAAGGCCCGACGGTCGGTGGCGGAGGCGTTGAACCCCCTGGTCGCGGACGCCTTCGCGCTCTACCTCAAGACCAAGAACTACCACTGGCACGTCTCCGGACCTCACTTCCGCGACTACCACCTGCTGCTCGACGAGCAGGCGGAGCAGGTGCTGGCGGTCACCGACCTGCTGGCCGAGCGGGCGAGGAAGCTGGGACAGCTGACCGTGCACTCCATCGGCGAGGTGGCCCGGCTGCAGCGGATCGAGGACGACGACCGGGCCTTCGTCGAGCCGGCCGAGATGCTCCGCATCCTGATGGACGACAACCGCGCCCTGGCCGAGCACATGCGCCGCGCCCACCAGGCGTGCGAGAGCGCCGGCGACGTCGCCAGCGCGAGCCTCCTGGAGACCTTCATCGACGAGGCCGAGCGGCGGGTCTGGTTCCTGTACGAGGCCGCCGAAGCCGTATGACCCCTCGCCCGGGGCTCATCGGTCCCGGGGTTCCTCACCCCCGCGCAGAGGCGGGGCTTCGAGCGCGCAGTGGAGCGCCCGTCCCTCCGGGCCCGGGCGGTGCCGCCCCGGGCCCCGGATGGTCACCCCGGCCAGCAGGCCGCCCAGGGCACAGGCCCCGGCCGCCATGAGCACGGCGAGGCGGAACCCGGGAGAGAACACCTCGGGATGCAGGTAGCTGTCCCCGCCGATGCCGGCCGCCAGCGGCAGCACGGCCACGGCGACGAGGCCGGCGCCCCGGGCCACGTCGTTGTTGACGGCGGAGGCAACGCCGGCGTGCTCCGCGGGCACCGCCGCCAGCACGGTCGAGGTCAGCGGCGCCACCGTGATCGCCAGGCCCAGCCCCAGGACGGCCACGGCCGGGAGTACGTCGGTCACGTATGCGGCCGAGGCCCCGATCCGGGCCGAGAGCGCCAGGCCGGCCGCGACCACCAGGGGACCGATCGTCATCTGCGGTCGGGGGCCGATCCGGGCCGCCAGCGCGCCGGAGCGGGATGAGAGGACCAGCATCAGGAAGGTCGTGGGCAGGAGGGCGGCCCCGGCCGCCAGCGGAGGGTAACCGGCGACCTGCTGGAGCTGGATGGGCAGCAGGAACAGGGCTCCGCCCAACCCTCCGTAGACGACGAAGGTGACGGCGTTGGCGGCCGAGAACTGGGCCGAGCGGAACATGGCCGGGGAGAGCATGGGATGGGCTCCGCGCACCTCGACCAGGGCGAAGGCGAGCTGCAGCCCGGCCCCACCCAGCAGGGCGACCAGGACGAGCGGGGATCCCCAGCCCAGCCCGGGCCCCTGGACCAGGCCGTAGACGACGCCGACCAGACC
>DASRBU010000227.1:0-4926 GCA_035653475.1 Candidatus Dormiibacterota bacterium
CGACTTCGTGGGCGAGAAGGGGGTCCAGCAGCAGGCGGTGGCCATGCTCCGGCCGGGCGGGACCCACATCGTGGTCGGCTACGGGGACACCCTGCAGGTGCCCACCATCGACCTCATCTTCTCCGAGATCTCCATCGTCGGTAGCCTGGTCGGCAACCACGCCGAGCTGCGCGAGCTGATGACCCTGCATGCCCAGGGCAAGGTCCGGCTCCGGACCCGACGCTACCGCCTGGACGACGTCAACCAGGCCATCGACGACCTGGAGCAGGGCCGGATCCAGGGCCGGGCGGTCCTGGTCCCCTGACCGCACATGAACGGGAAGGTGGCCATCGCACCGGCCACCTTCCCATCATCGAAGCTGTCGGGGCTGCGGGCGGGCACCGTCAACCCGGCGGAGAGACCGCTCACCATCAACTTGGAGCAGGTCGGCGATCAGCCACCACAGGACCCAACCCAACACGAGAGCGGGGGAGGCAGCGATCGCCCACAGCAGCGGTAGCATCAACCCCGCCATGTCCATCACCCCTGACATCTGCTCAATCCAACGGGTGCCGACACCACCCAGCGTAAGAGCGTGATGGCAGTCTTACCGTGGCTCGTTTTCAGATGCTGACATCTCACAATGGTGCGACATCGCGAGCATCGAGAGCATCGAGAGGACGGTCAACGACGGAGCCAAGGCAGGGCGATCGAGGTGATCTTGGGAGGCCAAAGTGCATCCGTGGTCGACGAGAGACCGATCGGGGAAACCGCTCCCGACGTTCATCTCAGCGACCGTGAACTCTGCACTCGCAATTCGGCTTCGCCGCACACCACGGCCGGGGAACGGCGCAGCCAGAACTCGACTCCGGCATCATCGCTCGGCGTCCGAGACCGTACACGAGGCAGTTACCCCGGCCGCGATGCCATCAACCGACCAGCGCCCACCCGCGGCGTGGAGGCGGCCACCCTGGCCAGTGGTCCAGCTCGCGCTCGAGGACTCGGAGCCACGTCGTGCCCGGGGGACCAGAACCTCCGGGCGGACACTCGATTCTGGGCCGCAGGCAGCACGAACCCAGGAGACGGACCGCGTCCCGTGCAGGTCGAGCAGGCACATCCGTCGGCGTGGGGCGTCGAGTTCGTTGAGCAGCGACGGCCGCTCTGGCACTCTTGCTGCCACCGCCTGGGTCGGGCAGCCGCGGTGGGTAGGCCAGCCACCTCCCCGTGCCCGTGACCACCATGACGGCCCCCACTGTCCGGTACGTGGTCCGCTCGTCGTCTCGAATCCCGCGCACACGGGCGGCCATGTCCCATGTCGGCCGGACCTCGTCCTTCGAGCGCTCCACAACTCCTTCACCTGTTCCGGGTAGGAGTCGTGAGCCGCTCCCGCCGGACGGGTTGCAAGGGTTGTCGCCGGCCTCCCGCAGGTCCACGCAGCGCTGCACCGTCTCGGGGTCGCAGCCAGCCTGCTGAGCGGCCGACCAAGCGCAGCAGGTGAGGTCATACGAGCTGAGTGGTGCCGGCCGCACGTTCACGACGGGTCATGGCCGGTTCAGCCGAGATCTGCACGACCGCCCGGATTCACCACCGGCAGCACCAGGCGATACCGCGCACGCCGCCGACGGCTCCCGCTCTTCGCGGCCGGGACCGCGCCGCCCCCCGGCGACACCTCTGGGCCGAGGCCGGCGCCCAGCCCGCCACCACCGACGGCGCGGACGCGGAGTCGTCATCTTATTCGATGAGTTGATGATGAAGTTATGATTAATGACGATGCGTACGACGCTCAACCTCGACGAGGACGTCGCCCGACGGCTGACCGAGCTCGCCCGTCAGAGCGGGCGGTCGGTGTCCAGGGTGAGCAACGAGGTGCTCAGGATCGGCCTGCGGGCGCTGCAACGGCCCTCTCCGATCGCGCCCTACGACCCTCCGACCTTCGACACCGGCCGGCCGCTGGTCGACGTCACCGACGTCGTCGAGGCACTGGAGCGCCTCGAGCGTGCCTGAGCGGCTGGAAGCGCCGCTCGTCGACGCCAACCTCGTCCTCTGGGCCCACCACGATGGCTTCCCGCGCCACGAGGAGGCACGTCGCTGGTGGGCCAGGACGCTCTCGCTCGTCCCTCAGGTCGGGATCCCCTGGCCGACCATCATCGCCTTCGTCCGCATCTCCACCCATCCCCGGGCCCTCGAACGCCCTCTGGACCTCGCCCGGGCCTGGGCCACGGTGGCCGAGTGGTTGGACCGCCCCAACGTCTGGGTCCCGGTGCCGACCGCCCGCCATCGTCAGGTCCTGGAGAGCCTGCTGATCGGCGGACGGGCGTCGGGCAACCACGCCCCCGACGCCCACCTGGCCGCGCTGGCCGTGGAGTGGGGGCTGGAGCTCCAGAGCGCCGACCGCGATTTCGCCCGCTACCCGGGGCTGCGCTGGCGCGACCCCCTGGCCTGAGCCCACGGGCATCGGGGTCGGGTCTCGCCACCCCGACCAGTGGCGCCCCGAGCCCGCGCACGATCGCGCCGGGCGAACCCGCGGCCGGGGTCAGGCCGCCCGCGGCCGGCCCTCCTGCCAGCACCGGCGCCGCCGGCCGTCGGGCTGCACGCCCCATCCCCGGGGCGGCATGCTGCTCCGGTGAGCACCGGGCACGACGCCGAGGCGGCGGACGGCCCGCCGCCCCTGCCCCGGGGCCGGCGGTCACCGCGGCGTCTTCGGGGCGAGGGGTCAGGCGGTGGCGCCGGGGGGAGGGTGGGAGCGGTGGACGTCGAGGCGAGGCTGCTGAGGACGCTCGACCGGGCCTGGTCGGCGTTCCGGGAGTCCTACGCGGGGCTGCCGGACGAGGCGCTGCTCGAGCCGGGCGTGGCGGGTGGCTGGTCGGTGAGGGACCTCATCGTCCACGTGAGCGTCTGGGAGGAGGAGGCGCTGAGGCACCTGCCGGTGATCGCGGCCGGGGGCAGGCCCCCGCGCTACGCCAGCTCCGGCGGGATCGACGCCTTCAACGCGCGAATGCTGGAGGAGCGAAGAGACCTCCCGCTCCGCGACGCGCTGGACCGGCTGGACCGGACCCATCGCCGCCTGGTCGATCTGATCCGGTCGGTGCCCGCGGACCAGCTGCGCTCCGGGACCCGCTTTCGCCGCCGCCTCCGCCTCGACACGTACGCTCACTACCGGCTGCACGCGAACCACGTCAGGGCCTGGCGGGCGCGTCGCGCCCTGGGCTGATCGCCGCCCCCGGCGGCGCCCTCCACGCCCGCCTCGGGGCGGGACGCTCGGCGAGCCCCGGCGGCTCGGCCGGTCCCACTCGACCGTCTCACCCCGGCACCGTCTCGAGCCGAGGATCATGAGCCGCCCGTCCGCCCGGCCTCCGTGGTCCGGAAGGGCGCGATCAGGGTGTCGATCAGCAGCTCCAGCTGGTCCAGGTCGTCGGTGGTGGGGCCGAAGATCACGTACTGGCAGCCGGCCGCCTCCAGGTCCCGAAGCCGTTCCTGCTGCTGGCGGGGCGTGCCCAGGAAGTAGCACTGCTGGAGCTGCTCGAAGGGACGGTGGTGCCCCATCACCTGCTCGAAGGTCGGCCGCTGGACGCGGTGGGCCTCCTCCACGTCGTCGGTGTCGACCACGTGCACGAAGTTGCAGTGGGCGAAGGTGAAGCCGTCCAGCGAGCCCCGGCGCCGGATCACCTCCGCCTTCACCAGCTGCCAGTCCCGCTTCACGAACTCCTGGGTGCCGGAGCAGCGGGAGAGCCAGGCGTCGGCGGTCACGATCCGCTCCAGGACGGCGGGGGCGAGGGCGGGCAGGTCGTGGTACTCGGGGTCGGGAAGGCGGGAGCCGCCCGCCACCCACACCGGGGGCATGCGCCGGGGCCGCGGCTCGATGGCGACGTCCCGGAAGCGGTAGTAGCGCCCCTCGAAGCTGGCCTGTTCCCGGGTCAGCAGCAGCCGGACCGCCTGCAGGACCTCGTCGGTGCGGCCGCCCCGCTCCTGGATCCTGGCCCCGACCGCCTCGAACTCGGGCGGATACCAGCCCGGCCCCACGCCGAAGATGAAGCGTCCGCCCGACAGCTGGTCCAGGGTCGCGATCTCCTTGGCCAGCAGGACCGGGTGGCGCAGGGGCAGGACCAGGATGCCGGTGCCCAGCATGACGCGCTCGGTCCGGGCCGCGGCGTAGGTCAGCACGCTCATCGGCTCGAGCCAGCTCATCCCGTAGAGGCCCTCGGCGCGGAGGAGATGATCGATGACCCAGATGTCGACCTCGGCCTCCTCAAGCCGGCGGATGTAGTCGTCGAGGCGCCGTAGGTGCGAGGGATCGCGGTCGCGGTAGGCGTAGGAGGGAAGCCAGACCCCGAACTTCATGGGTGCACTCCTTGCTGACTCACGACGGATGGCCCCACGGCCGACCCCCGGCCGTGGAGGAGGTCGTACGATGCCGGCTCCGGGCCGGTGCCGGGACCGCGCCGGTCGGGCCGGGGCGCCGGCCACCGCCGGCGCCGGGTGTCGGGAACGGCCCGGCGGTCCCGACGTCGGTCGACGTCGCTCGCCGGGGCCGGGGTGGCTCCACCCATCCCGAGGCCCAGGAGGGACGAGCCAGAGGGTCCGGGGCCGGGGGTGGCCCAGCCCCGGTCGCCGAGGGGCCGGCGTCGGGCCGCTCCCGCGCCGCTCGAGGTCGTGCCATCCCCGCATGAGGTCCGCCGAGCGGCCGTCCCCAGGCCCACGCCGACGGCCGGCGCCCGCTCCGGCGCCAGCCGCATCTCCCCGCCCGGGAAAAAGCCCGGGTCCAGGTAGCCCAGCACCAGGTCGGCGTCGGTCACCGTCGGCTCCGTGCCCCCCGCCCGTAGCAGGCCGGCCCGGGCTCGGCCCCGGCGCTCTCCGGCCCCACCCGGGGCAGCCCGAAGCGGTCGGCCCGGGCGATGCTGCCCCCGCCGGCCCCGATCTCGATCAGGTCGATCACCGGCGCCCGGACCG
>DASRBU010000228.1:0-6160 GCA_035653475.1 Candidatus Dormiibacterota bacterium
GTGGCCATCGGCCCCCTGCTCATCGTCTGGCTCGGGATCGGCATCGACTCCAAGGTGGTGCTGGCCGCCTACTTCGTGTTCTTCGTCGTCTTCATGAACGGGGTCAGCGGGGTCAGGAGCGTGCCCCGGGGCTGGATCGACGTGGCCCGGGTGATGGGGGCCGGCCGGGGCCAGCTGGTGACCAAGGTCGTGCTCCGGGGAGCGGCCCCCCACTTCATGACCGGCCTGCGCACTGCCGTGCCCCAGGCCGTGATCGGCGCCATCGTGGGGGAGTTCATCTCCTCCCAGCGGGGCATCGGCTTCTTGATCAGCGATGCCTCCGCCCGCTACAACACCGCCGGCGTCTTCGCCGCCATCTCCGTCCTCTCGATCCTCGTGCTGGTGATGGCGATCCTGCTCAGCGGGCTCTCGAGGCTGGGGGCGAGGAGGGCCGGCTGATGGCGGTGGTGACGCTCTCCCGCGCCGATCGCGCGCTCTGGCGGGCGACCGAGGACGCGCGACGGAGCCGGCGGAACTGGGCGGTCAGCGTCTGGCTGGGCCGGCTGTGCCTCCTGGCGGGGTTGCTCGGCGGCTGGGAGCTCGCCGCCGACCGCCACCTCCTCGATCCCACCTTCACCAGCAAGCCCAGCGCCATCGCGCGGGCCTGGTGGCAGCTGGCGACCACCGGATCGCTGTGGCACCACACCCAGTACACGCTCACCGAGTTCGCGGTGGGGTTCGCCCTGGGCGCTCTGCTCGGCGTCCTGGCCGCCTGCCTGCTGACCCTGAGCGACCTGCCCTACCGGGTGCTCGAGCCGTACCTGCTCGCGCTCTACGGCATCCCCAAGCTCGCGCTCGGGCCCCTGATCGTGCTCTGGTTCGGCGTCGGCCTGCTCCCCAAGATCGTGCTGGCGGCGATGATGACCTTCTTCCTCGTCTACATGAACACCGTCGTGGGCATCCGCTCCACCAGCGGTGACATGGTCGCCCTGCTGCGGGTGATGGGGGCGACGCGCCGGGACCTGTACCGCCGCCTGATCCTCCCCCACGCCCTACCCTACACGCTCACCGCGCTCCGCCTGACCATCCCGATCGCGATCGTGGGCGCCGTCCTGGGCGAGTTCCTGGGCGCCACCGGCGGGCTCGGCTACCTGATCTACGAGCAGGTGACCTTCCTCGCCGTCGACAAGATGATGGCCGCGATCGCCACCCTGGCGGCCATCGTCCTCGCGTTCCGATTGCTGCTGCTCCCGCTGGAACGGTCGGTCAACCGCCACCACAAGGCAATTGGAGGGAACGGCTGAATGAGACTCGGATCGGGAAGGAGGTTGGGGGCGCTGACACTCGCCCTGGCGGCCCTCGTGGCTGCGTGCGGCGGTTCGAGCAGCGCCCCGGCCAGCTCCTCCTCGCAGACGCTCACCAGGACCGTCACCGTCCGCACGGTGAAGCAACCCCTGGCCTACTTCGCGCCCATGTACGTCGCCGCCGACCAGGGCTTCGCCAGGCAGAACAAGCTCGACATCCAGTTCGTTGGCCTGCAGGCGGGAGCCGAGGACGCGCCGGCGGTCTTCAACGGCACGCTCGACATCACCGACTGCACCTTCGACAACATTGCCAACCTCCGCGACCAGGGCAAGAACCTGATCGCGGTCTACCAGCTCATGGACCACGTGACGCTGGACCTGGTGGTCGCCAACCGCATCCTGCAGGGAACCGGTGTCAGCGCCAGCTCCCCCCTGGCCGACCGCTACCGCGTCCTCAAGAGTCACCGGTTCGGCATTAGCTCCCCCGGCTCCCCCAGCGACATCCTGCTGCGGATCATGTTCAAGGCCCATGGTCTCAACCCCGACAGGGACGTCCAGATCGTGCGCGTGGGCTCGATCGCCGGGCTGTTCGCCGCCCTCAAGTCGGGCCAGATCGACGGCTACATCCTCTCCCCGCCCTCGCCCCAGCAGGCGGTGGCGGCCGGCGTGGGCACGATCCTGATCTACAACACCAAGGGCGAGGACCCAGCCCTGAACAAGTTCCTTTACGTGAGCCTCTGCGCCTCCCAGGACTACATCAAGAGCAACCCGGCCGTGGTCCGGGCCTACGTGAGGTCGGTCCAGGAGGCCAACGACTGGATGCGCACGCACCTGGACCAGACCTACCAGATCCTCCAGAAGGAGTTCCCGGACGTGAACCCGAGCACCTGGTCGACGGGGCTGCCCGCGCTGCTCCCGGCGATCTCCAAGAACGGCAGGTTCGACCGAGCCCGGGTAGCGGAGACCTACCAGCTCTACAAGGACAACGGCGTCATCCAGACCATCCCCCCGACCGGGCAGGGGGTGACCTGGACCAACGCCTACCTGCCCGCGCAGCCGTAGCCGAACGGGATGGGGACCGAGATCGACCGGGTCGAGGGTGAGGTGCTGATCCTGGGGGGTGGCCTGGCCGCCCTCCGGGCCGCCGTCGCGGCCAGCGACGGGGGCACCGGCGTGGTGGTCGCCACCCGGGGCAAGCTGGGCCGGGGCGGCTCCTCGATCGGATCGGGGGGAGGCTTCGCGGTCGCCCTGGGCCACGCCGACCCCGAGGACAGCGTCGAGTCGCACATCGAGGACACCGTGAACGGCGGCCGCCTGATCAACCATCGGCGGCTGGTCGAGATCCTGTGCTCGGAGGGTCCGGAGCGCATCCTCGAGCTGGACCGCATGGGGGGCCAGTTCAAGCGCATGCCCGATGGCCGCCTCTACCAGAGCCCGAGCGGGGAGCACCGCCATGCCCGCGTCTGCCAGACCGAGGTCCACCGGGGCACGACCATGACCCTGCCCATGACCGACGTGGTCCTGGGACGGGGGGTCCGGGTGATCGAGAAGGTGGTCTGCCTCGACCTGCTGCACTCCGGGAGGCGGGTGTGTGGGGCGCTGCTGCTCGACCCGGCCGCGGGCCGGCTGATCGAGGTCCGGGCGGCGGCCGTGATCCTGGCCGTCGGGGGGGCGGGTCGGATCTACAAGATCACCTCGAACCCCTCCGACGTCTGCGGCGACGGCTACGCCATGGCCTATCGGGCCGGGGCCGAGCTCCAGGACATGGAGATGGTGCAGTTCTACCCCTGGCGGCTGATCGCCCCCATCGGGAGGGACGGCCGGATACCGGTCCAGCCGTCGACCTTCGTCTATGGGGGCAAGCTCTACAACCGCCTCGGCGAGCGCTTCATGGAGCGGTTCGACCCCGAGCGCCTGGAGGCCACCGCCCGGGACGTGGCCGCCCGCGGGATCTACGAGCAGATCCGGCACGGCCGGGACGTCGAGGGGGGCGTCGTGCTCGACCTCAGCGACGTCGACCCCCAGACCTTCCTCGCCGCCAACTCCCGGATCGCCACCGTCGTCAGCTCCAAGGGCCTCACCCTGGAGGAGATGGAGATGATCGTGACCCCCGAGGTCCACTTCTTCATGGGCGGGGTGCGGTTCGGCCCCGAGGGCGACACCAACCTGCCCGGCCTTTTCGTAGCCGGCGAGGTCGCCGGCGGCGTCCACGGTGCCAACCGCCTGAACGGCAACGCGGTCACCGAGACCCAGGTCTTCGGGGCACGGGCCGGGCGGGCGGCGCGGCGCTTCGCCGCCGACGCCGGTCGGGTCGAGCCCGACCCGGTGGTGGGCGAGCGATGGCGGGCGCGGATGGCGTCGCCGGCGCGCGCCGAGGTCGACCTGGAGGCAGAGCAAGAGCGGCTGCGGGAGCGGATGTGGCACGACTGCGGGATCGTCCGGGTCGAGGAGCGCCTGCTCGCCGGCCGGCGCTGGGTGACAGACCAGCTGGCGGCGATCGAGGCCCACGTGCCCGGCGACCTCGACGAGCTGGAGCGGTGGGCCAGGGTCCGGAACATGGCCACCGTGGCCGACCTGGTGCTGCTCTCGGCGCTGACCCGGACGGAGAGCCGCGGCGCCCACTTCCGGGACGACCATCCCGAGACGCGCGACGAGTGGCTGGTCAACGTGGTGGTGGGCCGGGGTGAGGACGGGCCCGAGGTGCGCTTGGAGCCGGTACCGATGGGGGTGGCGCCGTGACCGCCCAGCCTCGGATAGGGTCGATCACCGCCCACCTGGATCGGGCGCGCACGGCCGGCATCCTGCGCGACCTGGTGCGGACGCGCAGCCAGAACCCCTTCGACGGCGAGGCCAAGGTGGCGGCCTACGTGGCCGGCTTCCTGCGTCGCCTCGGTCTGGAGGTGGAGACGCCGGAGGTCCTCCCCGGCCGGCCCAACGTGATCGGGAGGCTGCGCGGAGCGGGCGGCGGCCCGGTCCTGGCCTTCAACACCCACATGGACACAGTCCCCGAGGGCAACGGCTGGACCCGGGCCCCCTTCGGGGGCGAGATCGTCGACGGCGACCTCTACGGGCGGGGGGCCGTCGACGCCAAGGGGCCGCTGGCGGCCCTGCTGGCCGCGGTGGAGGGGATCGTCGGCTCCGGCGCCCGGCTGCGCGGCGACCTGCTGGTGACCGCGGTCGCCGACGAGGAGACCTGCAGCACCGGCGCCCGGCGACTCTGCTCCGAGATCGAGGTCGACCTGGCCATCGTCGGCGAGCCGACCCGCTTGCAGGTGGGCGTGGCCCACCGAGGCAGCCTGCGTCCGGTGATCGTGGTCGCCGGGCGGACGGCGCACTCCTCCCGCCCCCACGAGGGGATCAACGCCGCCTACCGGGCGGTGCCCGTGCTCCGGGCGCTGGAGGTCTACGGCCAGGAGCTGGCCTCCCGGCCCCCGCATCCCCTCTGCGGGGCGCCGAGCGCCGCCGTCACCCTGGTCAGCGCCGGCATCAAGGAGAACGTGATCCCGGGCCGCTGCGAGATCGTGCTCGACCGGCGCATGGTGCCGGGGGAGGACGAGGGCCGGGCCCTGGCCGAGATCGGCCAGGTCCTGGACGAGGTGCGCGCCGAGCACCCCGGTCTGGAGGTGGAGGTGGAGCGGACCATCCCCACCACCGGCGCCCCCTCCGAGCTCGACCCATCCCATCCCCTGGTGGCCATCGCCCTGGAGGCGGCCTCGCTGGCGCTGGGGACCCCCGCCCGCCTCCACGGGCTCTCCGGCGCCTGCGACATGACCCACTTCCGGGCCGCCGGCATCCCCTGCCTGGTGATGGGCCCCGGGGACGAGTCGCAGGCCCATCAGCCCGATGAGCGCATGGACCTGGAGCAGCTCCATCGGGGGGCGCTCGCCTACGCGCTGGCGGCGATGACGGCGTGCGGGGTGGCGGCGTGAGCCGGGCGGTCGAGGCCAAAGGCCTCGCCTTCCCCATCCAGGAGTTCCGGCGCCGACTGGGGATCGTCCAGAAGGAGATCGCGACCCGCGGTCTCGACGCCGCCCTGGTCTTCGGCCCCGCCAACCTCTTCTACCTGACCGGCTACGAGACCATCGGCTATGCCAGCTTCCAGCTCGCCCTGGTGCCGGCGTCGGGCGAGCCGCGCCTGCTCGTGCGCGAGCTGGAGAGCGTCGCCGCCCGGCACCTGAGCTGGATGGGCACCGCCCCAGTGGTCTGGGAGGACGACCAGGACCCGCTGGAGGTGACCGCGGCCATGCTCCGCGAGCACGGCCTGGAGCGGGCACGCATCGGGGTCGACGAGCGCTCCCCATTCCTCTCCGTCCACGCCTACCGGCGGCTGCGCCAGCTGCTCCCCGAGGCCACCCTGGCCGACGGCTCCGGCGCGGTGGAGCGGGCGCGCCGGATCAAGTCCCGGCTTGAGATCGACTGCTTCCGCCGGGCGGCGCGCTACACGCACGCTGGCATGCGGGCCGCGCTCGACGCCGTCGGCGAGGGCGTCCACGACAACGAGGTGGCCGCGGCCGCGGCCGCGGCCATGTACCGGGCGGGCTCCGAGTACGTCGCCTCCGGCCCCACGGTCACCGCCGGCCACCGCTCAGGGATCGCCCACACCACCTTCGCCCGCCACCGCATCGCCCGGGACGACGCCGTCCTGATCGAGCTGGGCGGGCTCCACCGGCGCTACACCACGGCCCTGATGCGCTCGGCTTTCGTGGGCGAGCCCCCGGAGCTGGTGCGTCGGATGCACGACGCCTGCAGCCGGGCGCTGGACGCGGCCATCGCCGCCATCCGCCCCGGGGTGACCGCGGGCAGCGTCCACGACGCCGGCCAGCGGGTGATCGACCAGGCCGGGTTCGAGCCCAACTTCCGCAAGCGGCTCGGCTACT
>DASRBU010000229.1:0-2727 GCA_035653475.1 Candidatus Dormiibacterota bacterium
CGTCCAGGAGCAGGGCCAGCACGTGGAGGCCCCCCAGCGGCGCCCAGAGCAGGGTCGTGTACTCGTGCAGCCCCCGCAGCTCGCGGCTGCTCCCCAGCCAGTCCAGCACCCCCGTGCGCAGTCCCAGCCCGGTGAGGAGCGAGACGGCCAGCGCGGCGAAGGCGGCGAGGCCGCAGACACGGGCCAGGGCCCAGGCGAAGGTGGGACCGTCCACGGCTCAGCCCAGCCACCAGGCCCGGGCCCGCCCGGCGAGGTAGGCCGGGGCCAGCTCCCGACCCAGCAGCAGCGCCGCCTTGGCGTGCACCTCGGCCAGGAAGGCGGTGTCGGCCACCACCGAGACCTGGCCCAGGTCGCTCTCGGCCGGGCCTCCGGTGCGGGGATCGATGAGGTGGTGGAGCCGGCGGCCGCCGTCGCTCCAGGCCCGGCGCCAGGTGCCACTGGTGGCCGCCCCCCGATCGCGCAGGAGCAGGGTCACCCCTCCGAACCCGACCGGCCAGCCCTCCCCTCCGGGCCCGGGGCCACGGGCGAAGAGGTCCCCGCCCAGGTTGACCAGGCAGTTCTCCCCCAGCTCCCGGGCCAGGCGGTCGGCCAGCCAACCCTTGGCGATGCCGCCCAGGTCGAGGCCGCCTCCCCGCAGCCGGGCGCGCCCCCGCTCGACCTCGAGCAGCTCGGGCAGTGGCGGCGGGGGCGCGGGCACGGCCGTGGTCGCGGTCGGTCCCCCCTCGGCCAGGGGTCGGGTGTAGCCGATAGCCAGCATGGCCGGCAGCACGCCGGCGTGGACCAGGCCGCCGCTCAGCCGGTGGGCCTCGAGCGCCGCCCGCAGCAGCCCCTCCAGCTCGGGCGAGACCGCCACCCAGCCCCGGGCGGCGTTGAGGCGGGAGAGCTCGCTCTCGGGCGCGAAGCGGGTGAAGCGCCGGTGGGCCTCGGCCACGCGCCCGGCCACCCGGCGCAGGCGGCCGGGCTCCAGGTCGAGGCCGAGCAGCTCACAACGGCTCCCCAGGGCCTCGAAGCACCGCCGCTCCAGCCTCACCCTGATGCGCCCTCCGGGCTCAGGAGACGTAGGTGGAGGTGGCCGGGGGCAGGTCGGTGGTCCGGACGTCCGGCGTCAGCTGGAGGCTCCCCCCGCTGCCGGCCGGGAGGGGTCCGGTGCCGGCTGACACCACCGGCGGATGCAGGGGGGCGGCGGGGTCCCTCAGATGGGCGGCCACGTGCCGCGCCGAGAGGACGGCGACGGCCAGGGTCAGGGCGGTGGCCGCGGCCCTGAGCAGCAGGGAGCGCACGCCGTGGCCCTCAGAAGGTGGCCACCGGGTCCCGGATGAACCCGAGGCGCTCGAAGCTGCCGCCCAGGATCTCCTTCGGGTCCGCGCCCAGGTGGGCGCCGAGGATCTCCTGGTAGACGGAGCGGAAGTCCACCGTGTACTTGAGGTTGTCGGTGGCGTCCAGGTCGGTGAGGCTGGGCGCCTCCCCGTAGAGGCCGCCCTTGACCGGCCCCCCGATCAGGAGCAACGGCGCCGCGGCGCCGTGGTCGGTGCCGCCGCTGGCGTTCTCCCGCGGCCGACGGCCGAACTCCGACCAGGTGGCCACGAGCACCCGGTCGGCCATGCCGTGGGCGTCGAGGTCCTGGAAGAAGGCGCTGACCGCCGAGTCCAGGTAGGCCATCAGGTCGTCCTGGCGCGCCAGCTCGGTGTAGTGGGTGTCGAAGCCGCCCAGGGTGACGTGGAGGAGCTTCACCCCGGTGCCGGTGACGATCAGCTCGGCGGCCAGCTGCAGGGCCGCTGCCAGCTGGTTCTTGGAGGCGTAGACCAGCTGCTGCTGGTCGGAGTAGGTGGCGGCGGGACGGTACTTGGCCTGCGCCGCCTGCAGGGCCGCCACCGCGTCGCGGGCGGTGGCCATGGCGGTGTCGAAGAGGGCGCCGTAGATGCCGGGCGTGTTCCGGTAGAGCGCCCCCACCGCGGCCTCCACCTCGCTCCCGCCCGAGAAGCCGAAGCTGCGCTGGCTCTCGATCACGGTCAGGGTGGCCTGGAGGTCGCGCAGCGCCCCCGGCACCTCGGCCGTGCCGCAGGCGCAGCCGGCCAGGGGGTGGCCGTCGGCGTCGTAGTTCCTGGCCAAGGTGCGGCCGAGCCAGCCGTCGAGCTGCCGGCGGCTGGGGTCGCCGGTCTCCCAGATGCGGATGGACTCGAAGTGGGAGAAGCTGGGGTTGGGATAGCCGACCCCCTGCACGATGGCCACCCGTCCCTGGTCCCAGAGCCGCTTGATCCCCTTCAGGTTCTGGTTCAGCCCTACCTCGCCGTCGAGGGGCAGCGCCGAGCCCACCGACATGGCGGCCAGCCTGGGCCGCAGATCGTGCAGCGCCGGGTCCTGGAGCGGGATCACGGTGCGCAGGCCGTCGTTGCCACCGGCGAGCTGGATCATGACCAGGATGCGATCGTTGGTCACCCCGTTGGTGGTGGCGGCGTACACCGCCCGGGCGAAGGCGTCGGGCACGGCGGCGTAGCCCGCGGCCAGGCCGGCGGCGCCGGCGCCGAAGACCAGGCCCGCCTTCAGGAAGTCCCGGCGGCGGATCCGGTTGATGCCGATCTCGTCAACCATCGCCTCCTCCTTCGTGCTGCGGCTCCCCCCTCCCGGGCGGAACCCCCGGCCGCCGCCCTCTCACTTGAGCTGGAACTCGGGTGAGGCCAGCAGGAGCAGCAGCCGCCGGCGCTCGTCGGCCGTCCGTTGCAGCGCCGA
>DASRBU010000230.1:0-10526 GCA_035653475.1 Candidatus Dormiibacterota bacterium
CGCCCGCGGCCTGGGGGAAGGACGCGCCCACGATGCCGCTGCAAGCGAAGTTCCGCTCCCGGTCGAAGAGGTGCATGTGCCCGCCCTTGCCCCGGCAGAGACCGCCCTCGCGGCCGAAGATCTCCGCCGCCAGCCGGTTCGGATCCACCCCCTTGGCCAGGGCGTGATGGTGCGGCCGATGGGTGCTGACCACGACGTCTTCCGCCTCGAGCAGCGCGCAGACGCCGACCGCCACCGCCTCCTGTCCCACCGCCAGGTGCATCTCGCCCCGGATGGGCCCGCTGGCCATGTCGAAGCGAGGAGACTTGCCCACCGCATAGCGCTCGGCGATGGCCTCCTCAAAGGCGCGGATCGAGCACATGGTGCGGTACGCCTGGAGGAGGTCGTCCTCACTCAACCCGTCCTGCTCGACCAGATACCGCAGGTCGACGTCACTGGGCTCCGGCTTCCACATGCCACACCTCCACCCGGCCCCGGACCCTCCACCCGGGGCACGGCCCGATCACTTCCAAGCTAGACCCGTCCTCTCGACACGTCAAACCGTGAGCGCGGGGTCTCGGCGCCGGCGCCACCCGGGCCGCCCACGCCTCGGTCGCTGCGGACCACCGTCACCGCCGGCGGATCGGGGCGGCCGCGCCGTGCCCCCCTTCGGCCTCGATCGCCAGCAGGCGCCGCTTCCAGCCCAGACCTGCCGCGAAGCCCACCAGCCGGCCGTCGCTGCCGAGCACCCGATGGCAGGGCACGAGGATGGGGACGGGGTTGGCGCCGACGGCGGCGCCCACCGCCCTGGCGGCGGTTGGACGCCCCAGGGCCAGGGCCAGGTCGCGGTAGGCGCGCACGCCCCCGTAGGGGATGGCGAGCAGCTCCTGCCAGACCCGGAGCTGGAAGGGGGTCCCGCAGAGGTGGACGGGGACCGAGAAGCGTCGCAGCTCGCCCCGAAGGTACGCCTCCAGCTCGGCGGCGAGGAGCCGGCGGCGGGGATCGGCGGTCGGGGCCGAAGCCCCGACCGGCGGGGTGACGTCCGGGCTCGGGAAGCGCAGAACGCGGAGGCCGAGATCGGAGAAGCCGGCCAGGAACGTGCCCTGCGAGGTCGGGATCGGGGTGAAGGTGGGGACGGATGACCCTCGCCCCGTGGTCGTCGTCATCATGAGCCTTTGAACCCGGTGACGAGGGCGTCGGTTGCGGCCGGGGCGACCACCGGGGGTGAGCCCCGGAATCCCGGCCGGCTCCTGGGGACCGGCTCGACCCCGCGCGCCGGGGGAGGGATTGGCCCGCGGCGGATACCATGCGGACGAGGATGACGGCGGCAGGGGATCGGCGCCGACGTCTGCTCGATGCGGCCGTGGAGGTGGTGGCTGCCGGAGGGCTCCGGGCGCTCACCCACCGGGCCGTGGACGCACGGGCGGGGCTGAGCGCGGGGAGCACGTCCTACTACTTCCGAACCCGCCTGGCCCTCCTCGACGCCCTGGCCCGGCACATCGGCCGGCTGGACGCCGAGGACCTCGCCGCCTTCGACCCGGGCGCGGTCGAGGTCTCCGCGCCCGGGGCACGGGAGCGGCTGCTGGACGCCATAGCGGCCCTGCTCGAGCGTTGGGCGGGTCCCGGTCGGGCTCGGACGCTGGTGCGCTACCAGCTGCTGCTGGACCACGCCGCACGCCAGGGCGGCGACGCCGGCGGGGGCTGGAAGGCCCGCTTCGCCGAGCGGCTGGCGGGCCTCCGGGGGTTGGATCCCGCCCGGTGCCGGCTGCTGGCGGCGGCCGTGGACGGGCTGCTGCTGGAGGCGACCTCGGAGGCGCGACCGGCCGACCGGGGCGAGCTGCGCTCGCGCCTGGACCTGCTGCTGGGCGGGTTGCTGCCGCGCTCGTGACCCGGCCCAGGACCGGGGTGGGTCAGCCGGCACCGAGCCGGGCCCGTACCCGCCCCGCGGCCTCGGCGGCGGTGGCGATGCAGGAGGAGATGCCGCCGCCCCGGTAGCCGCCCGCGGCCAGGGCGAGATCCGGGGGCAGGGCCGCCTGGGCTCGGTCGGCGCACCCCGGGTCCAGGCACCTGGGGTCGGGAACCGCACCCCGCCAGCGGGTGACCTGGGTCAGCTCGGGCGGGGGGGCCGGCCCCAGGGCCAGGACCAGCTCCCGGTGCACCCTGGCCACCAGTGCCGAGTCGTCCAGCCGCATCCACTCCCGGCGGCCGGAGCCGCCCACGGTCGCGCGCACGGCGGTCCGTCCCGGCGAGCGGAGGTGGGGCCACTTGGACGACAGCCAGGTGCAGCCGCTGATCAGGCGCCGGTCCTCCTCCGCGACCAGGAAGCCGCTGCCCTCCAGCGGCCAGGGCCGCCCCGGGTAGACCAGGTTGACCACGGCCAGGGCCAGGTAGGGGATCCGGGCCAGCTGGGCGGCAGCCTCGGGGGCGATCGAGGCCACCAGGCGTGCCGCCTCCGGGGCCGGGGTTGCGATCACCGCCGCCCCGGTCTCGATCGTCGCCCCCGACCCGAGCCGGAGCCGGAGGGCCGCCCCGGCCCGCTCCACCCGCTCCACGGCCGCGCCCAGGCGGACCTGGACCTCGGGGGACCGGCCGTCCAGGTCTTCCTCCAGCCGCTCCACCAGCCGCCGCAGCCCGCGCCGCAGAGAGAGCAGACGCGGGGGCGGAGAGCCGGCCCCCGGCCGGCCGGGCTCGGCCCCGAGGGGACGAAGCCCCGCTCCCTCCCAGCGGAAGGCGCGGGTGGTGAGCGTCTCCACCAGCTCCGGCTCCAGGCCCAGCTCGCGGCAGAGCGCGATCGCCTGGGGGCGGTCCAGGAACCCATCGGGCCCCGCCTCCAGGGGCAAGCCGGCCAGGGGCCGGGTGAGGATCTTGCCGCCCAGCCGGGAGCCGCGCTCCAACAGCAGCACCTGAGCGCCCGAGCGGGCCAGGAGACGGGCCACGGTGAGACCGCTGACGCCGCCCCCGATCACCACCGCTGGCCAGCTGGCCGGCTCCGTGGGGTCGTGGAGGTCGCGGCCGGCCTCCGCCGGTGGGAACGGAGCCGGTCGGCCGGGGGTCGGGCGTGCGGCTCGGGGAGGATTCGGCTCGAACGCCATCCTCGCATCTTGCCATCGCCGGCCCGGCGGGACGCCATCATCCGGCCGGGATGGGATCGACCACCACGCGCGCCCCGCGCCCGGGGACCAGCACCACCGCGTGCAGCGCCACTGGCTCCGGCGACGCGGAGGCGGGCCGGAGCCGGACCGAGCCCAGGACGGTGCCGACCACGACCGACATCTCGAAGCTGGCGAAGGCCGCCCCCAGACAACGCCTGATGCCCCCGCCGAAGGGGATCCACGCCCCCGTCTCCGGGGCGGCGTGGAGGAAGCGCTCCGGGTGGAAGCCCTCCGGGTCGGGGTAGATCTCGGGGCGCCGGTGGGCGAGGTAGATGGCCGCCCCCACCGACACGCCGGGCGGCAAGCGATACGGGCCCAGCTCCAGCGTCCGCCGCAGCCGCCGCGAGGCCATCCGGAAGATGGGCCGGAGCCGCAGGGTCTCCCGGACCACCGCCTCCAGGTAGCGCTCGTCGGTCCGGGCCCGCTCCGCGGCCTCGGGGTGGCGCAGCAGGAGCTCGAAGCACCAGGCCAGCGTGGTGGCCGTGGTCTCGTGGCCGGCCACCAGCAGGGTGAGCAGCTGGTCACGGAGGTCGCCGGGGGTGAGCCCGTGGCTCCCGTCCGCCAGCAGCTCGGCCAGGAGACCGCGTCCCGGCCCCGACCGCCGCCGCTCCCCGATCTCCTCCTCCAGCAGGGCGTCGATCCGGGCCTTGAGGCGCACGAACCGGCCCCAGGGGCTCCACGGGCCCAGATCCAGGCGGGTCCCGGGGAGGACCATCCAGCTGCTGCCCATGGCCAGCAGCTCGACCAGCAGCCGCCGGAGGAGGTCCAGGCGGGGGCCGGCCTCGAGCCCGAAGACCACCCGAAGGATCACCTCCAGGGTCAGGGCCCGCATCCGTGGCAGCAACGGGAAGGGCGCCCGCCGGGGCCAGCGCGCCAGCTCACGACGAGTGAGCTCGACGATGAGGTCCCGGTGAGCGCGCATGGCCTCGCCCCGAAGCGGTGGTCCCAGGAGCCGGCGCAGACGCAAGTGCTCCGGCCCGTCCAGCATCAGCAGCGACCGGGAGCCCAGGAGCGGGGCCAGGAGCGCGTTGGCCTCGCCCGCGCTGGCGACCTCGGGTCGCAGCCCCAGCACCCCGGGGACCAGGGTGGGGTCGGCGGTCAACACCAGGTCGCCGCTGAAGGCGAGGCGCAGCCGGTGGGGATCGCCGTAGCGGCGCGCGGCCCAGATCGGGAAGGCCGTGGGTTGGGCCAGCCAGAGCAGGGTCTGGACCGAGGCCGGGAGGGGCGGGCCGGGGGGAAGCCGGCCGGTCATGGCCCGGGGGTGCTCGCTGGGCCGGGCGACCCCGTACCCGGTGCGACCGCCGGACGGCGGCGGATGCCGGTTCGCGGGCGGCCCCGTTGCCGCATCTCCTCGCCTATCGTAGAGCCCGTTATGGACGAGCGCAGCGGCGATCGGCATCTGTCGGCACGGGCCGGCCGGCTCGCCGGCCGTGCCGTGAGCGGGCTCGGGCGGCGGCTCCTGCGCTGGACCCCGGTGCGCGAGGCGGTTCGCCGGGCGGCCGTCGAGGCCGGGCGCGACGGCCCCCAGGGGTCGGCTCCGGAACGCTGATGCCGGCGGCAGCAGCCGGGGGGAGCTGAGCGCCCGATGCGGTCGGGTGTGGTGTGCGGCGTGGAGGCGCGCCTGCGGGAGCACTTGGAGCGGCGGATCCTGGTCCTCGACGGCGCCATCGGCACCATGCTCCAGGCCCTGGGGCTGGACGAGGCGGGCTTCCGCGGCGCCCGGTTCCGAGATCATCCCCGGCCGCTGCGCGGCGACCACGACCTGCTCTGCCTCACCCGTCCCCAGACGGTCGAGGCGCTGCACCGCGCCTACCTGGAGGCGGGGGCCGACATCGTCACCACCAACACCTTCACCGCCCACCCCGTCTCCCAGACCGACTACGGGCTGGAGGGCCTGACCTACGAGCTCAACCGGGCCGGAGCCGAGATCGCGCGGCGGGCGACGGCGGGGTACCGGGACCGGTTCGTGGCCGGCTCGCTGGGCCCCACCACCACCACCCTCTCCCTGTCTCCGCGGGTGGACGACCCGTCCTACCGGGCCGCCACCTGGGACGAGCTGTACGCCGGCTACGCGGAGGCGGTCCGCGGGCTGCGCGACGGGGGCGCCGACCTGCTGCTGGTCGAGACGGTCTTCGACACCCTCAACGCCAAGGCGGCCATCGCCGCCGCCCGGGACGTGGCCCCGGAGCTGCCCCTGGTGGTCTCGATCTCGGTCGTGGACCGATCGGGCCGCAACCTCTCCGGCCAGACCGTGGAGGCGTTCTGGATCTCGGTCGAGCACGCGGAGCCGCTGGCGGTGGGCATCAACTGCTCGCTGGGCGCGGCCGAGATGCGGCCCTACCTGGCCGACCTGGCCAGGGCCGCCTCCACCCACGTGCTCTGCTATCCCAACGCCGGCCTGCCCAACCCCCTGGGGGCCTACGAGGAGCCGCCCGAGATCACCGCCCGCCTGCTCGGGGAGTTCGCCGCCGAGGGGCTGGTCAACTTGGTCGGCGGCTGCTGCGGGACCACGCCCGAGCACGTGGCCGCCATCCGCCGGGCGGTCGAGGGCCTGCCGCCCAGGCAGGTGCCGCCCCGGGCCCGGAGGCCGCGCTTCAGCGGACTGGAGCCGTTCGAGGTCCCCGAATCGACCTTCGTCGTGGTGGGCGAGCGGACCAACGTCACCGGCTCCAGCCGCTTCCGGCGCCTGATCGAGGCCGGGGACCACGCCGGGGCGCTCCAGGTAGCGCTGGACCAGGTGCGCGGCGGCGCCAACCTGCTCGACGTCAACATGGACGCCGACCTGCTCGACGCCGAGCGGGCCATGACCGATTTCCTCAACCTCCTGGCCACCGAGCCGGAGGTGGCGCGGCTGCCGATCGTGGTCGACAGCTCCCGCTGGGAGGTGCTGGAGGCCGGCCTCAAGTGCCTCCAGGGCAAGGGGATCGCCAACTCGATCAGCCTGAAGGAGGGTGAGGGACCGTTCCTGGAGCGGGCCCGGGCCGTCCGCCGCTACGGCGCCGGGGTGGTGGTCATGGCCTTCGACGAGCGCGGGCAGGCGGACACCGTGGAGCGGAAGGTCGAGGTCTGCGAGCGGGCCTTCCGGTTGCTCACCGAGCGGGCCGGCTTCCCGCCCGAGGACATCGTCCTCGACCCCAACGTGTTCGCGGTCGCGACCGGGATCGAGGAACACGCCGGGTACGCGCGGGCCTTCATCGAGGCCACGCGCGAGATCAAGCGGCGCTGCCCGGGGGCCCTGGTCTCGGGCGGCATCTCCAACCTCTCCTTCGCCTTCCGCGGCCACGAGACGGTGCGCCGGGCCATGCACACCGTCTTCCTCCACCACGCCATCCGGGCCGGCCTGGACATGGGCATCGTCAACGCCGGCCAGCTGGCCGTCTACGAGGACCTCCCGCGCGACCTCCTGGAGCGGGTGGAGGACGTGGTCCTCGACCGCCGGCCGGACGCGACCGAGCGTCTGGTGGAGTTCGCCCGCGGCCTCGCCGACCGGCCGGCGGCGCCCGAGCAGGACCTCGCCTGGCGCCGGGGCACGGTGGAGGAGCGCCTCACCCACGCGCTGGTGCACGGGATCCCGGACTTCGTCGAGGCCGACACCGAGGAGGCGCTGCACCGGTACGGCCGGCCGCTGTCGGTGATCGAGGGGCCGCTGATGGCGGGCATGCAGGTGGTGGGCGACCTCTTCGGCGCCGGCAAGATGTTCCTGCCCCAGGTGGTCAAGAGCGCCCGGGTGATGAAGCGGGCCGTCGCCCACCTGCAGCCCTACCTGGAGCGGGAGCGGCAGGGGGGCGGGGCGCGGAGCCGGGGAACCGTGGTCCTGGCCACGGTGAAGGGAGACGTGCACGACATCGGTAAGAACATCGTGGGCGTGGTGCTGGGCTGCAACGGCTACCGGGTGGTGGACCTGGGGGTGATGGTCCCGGCCGACCGCATCCTGGAGGCGGCGGCGGAGGAGCGGGCGGACGCGGTCGGCCTCTCCGGGCTGATCACGCCCTCCCTGGACGAGATGGTGGTGGTGGCCCGGGAGATGGAGCGCCGGGGGCTGCGCCTGCCCCTGCTGATCGGCGGGGCCACCACCTCGGGCCAGCACACCGCGCTCCGCATCGCCCCGGAGTACGGCGGCCCCACCGTCCACGTGCCCGACGCCTCCCGGGCGGTCCAGGTGGTCTCGGAGCTGCTCGACCTGGAGCGGGGGCCGCAGGCGGCGGAGGAGAACCGGGCCCGCCAGGACCGGCTCCGGGCCCTGCACGGCACCAGGACCAGGCGGCGGCTGCTGTCGCTGGAGCGGGCCCGCGAGAACCGCGCCCGCCCCGCCTTCGACGACCTCCCCGTCCCCGCCTTCCGGGGGGTGAGGCTGGTCGAGCCGCCCCTGGCCCTGCTCTGCGAGTACATCGACTGGACCTACTTCTTCCACGTCTGGGACCTGAAGGGCCGCTTCCCGGCCATCCTCGACCATCCCCAGCAGGGGGCCGCCGCCCGCGAGCTCTACGCCCAGGCCCGGGAGCTGCTCGACCGGATCGTGACCGAGCGCCTCCTCTGCGCCCGGGGCGTCTACGGCTTCTGGCCCGCCCGCTCCCGGGGCGACGACCTGGAGGTGGGCGGCATCACCTTCCCCATGCTGCGGCAGCAGGTGGACCACGGCGACGGGCGGCCCAACCTCTGCCTGGCCGACTTCGTGGCCCCTGCGGGCGACCACCTGGGCGCCTTCGCGGTCACCGCCGGCATCGGCTCCGAGGAGCTGGTGGCGCGGCTCGAGGCCGAGCACGACGACTACCGGGCGATCATGGTCCGGGCCCTGGCCGACCGTCTGGCCGAGGCCTTCGCCGAGTACCTGCACGAGGTGGCGCGCCGGGAGTGGTACGAGCGTGGTCCCCGGCGCCGCCTCGCCGACCTGATCGCGGAGCGGTATCGCGGCATCCGGCCCGCCTTCGGCTACCCGGCCTGCCCCGACCATGCCCTGAAGCAGGAGCTGTTCCAGCTGCTGGACGCGGGCCGGGCCGGGCTCCGGCTCACCGAGTCGGGGGCGATCCAGCCCGCCGCCAGCGTGGCCGGGCTCTACCTGGCGCATCCGGAGGCTCGCTACTTCACGGTGGGGACGATCGGCCCCGACCAGGTCGTGGACTACGCCGGCAGACGCGGGCTGTCGGTGTCGGAGGTGGAGCGGTGGCTGCGACCCAACCTGGCCTACGAGCCGGACGCGGTGCCAGGGTGAGCGATGAGCGCTCCCGGTCGGGCCGGGTGGCGCGGGCCGCGGACGTCCGGTCGAGGCCCCGGGCGTGAAGGCCACCGGCGCAGGCCCCTCGGACCCCGCTCCCGGCCTGCTGGGGCGGGCGCTGAGCGCGCTGCGGAGCCTGCCCGTGCAGATCGGCCTGGCGGTCCTGCTCGCGGCCGGGCTGGTGCTGCTGGGGTCGCGCCGGGTCTCGCTGCCCGAGGTCTCCCAGGCCCTGGGCCACGCGCGCCCGGCCGAGCTGTTCACCGCCGCCCTGGCCGCGCTCGGGTTCATCGCCGCCCGGGCCTGGCGCTACCGGGTGCTGCTCCCGGCCCGGCCGCCGGCCGAGGGCGGGAGGGCGCGGCCGGCCCCGGCGCTGGCGACCGGGGTGGTGACGCTGGCCGCCTGGGGGCCGGGCCTGCTCCTCCCCACCGTGGCCAGCGACGCCGCCTTCGTCTGGTTGGCGGCCACCCGGCTGCGGACGCCCCTGGAGCTGGGGCTGGGGGCGACGGTGGTGGCCCGGCTCCTCGACGTGGGCAGCCTGCTGCTGCTGGCCCTGCTCGCCGCCAGGCTGGGGGGCGTGGACCTGGCCCCCGCCCTCGGGGCGGCGGGCGCGCTGGCCGTCCTCGCCGTGGCCGTGGCCCTGCTCGGGCTCGTCCTGGGCGGCCCGCGGGGGCGGCTCCTGGGCTGGCTGGCCGGCCTGCCCTGGCTCGGTCCCCGTCTGCGGCCGCGGTTGCGACGGCTGGACGCCGGGATGGCGCACCTGGGGCGTCCGGGCCCGGTGGTCCAGCTGCTGGCCGGCACCGGCCTGGCCCGTCTGTTCACCGCCTTCCAGTACCTGGCCCTGTTCACCGCCGTGGGGCAGACGTTGAGCTTCTGGCAGGTCTGGTTCGCGCTCAGCGTGCGCACCCTGCTCCTGGCCCTGCCCCTCCAGGGGGTGGCGGGCCTGGGGACCACCCAGCTCTGGTGGATCACGGCCCTGCTCCTGCTCGGGCGTCCGCTCCAGCAGGCGATCGTGGCCGGGACCAGCGTCCATCTCCTGGACCTGTCGGTGAGCCTGGTCCTGGCCGGGCTGGGCTGGGCAGCGCTGCCCCTGCTGCGGGGGGGTGAGGCCGCTCCTCCGGCGATGAGGCCGGGCCGGGCCGACGAGCGACCTTAGGCGCGCGCCCCCGGCCGGTAGGCGGTCTCCGGCTCCAGCGACCGCCGGATCTCCTCCCGGAGCTCGGACGTGTCCTCGTGGCCGTGAACCGAGACGGCGTGCTCGCTCGCCGCCCTGACCACCTCATCCTCCTCGCCGATGATGGTCAGCGTGCAGTTCGACTCGCTCGGCATCCTGCGGCAGTCCGCCATCACTCGCGCCATGGGATCACCTCCGTTTCAGGTCGGACCCCGTGCGGGCCCGAGGAGGCCCAGTCTGCGCCCCGAGGTCTGCCGCGACCAGAGGCGTTGGTCCCGCCCGGCGCGGGACCGGGGCGCGTCGCGGCGCCCCCGACGGTCCGGCGCTACTCCCAGTCGATCAGGCAGGCGGCCCAGGTCAGCCCCGCCCCGAAGCTGGCCAGCAGGACGCGATCGCCCGCATGCAGACGTCCCTCCGCGGCCGCGTCCCGGAGCGCCAGGGGGATGGTGGCGGTGGAGGTGTTGCCGTACCGGTCGATGTTGATCACCACCCGGTCCACGGGGATCCCCGCCCGGCGCGCGGCCGCTTCGATGATGCGGCGGTTGGCCTGGTGGGGCACGAACAGGTCCACCTCCTCGACGGTGAGGCCGGCGGCCTGGGTCACGGCCAGGGCCTGACGGGCGAAGTTGTCGACCGCGAACAGGTAGGTCTCGCGGCCGTTCATCTTGAAGTGCGGGTCGGGGTCGCGAGCGGCGTAGGCCCCCTTGTCGGCCCGGTCGCCGTACACGAGCAGATCCCACTGCCGGCCGTCCGCCCCCAGACACCAGCTCCTGATCCCGGCTCCGCGCCGGGCCGGTCCCACCACCAGGGCGCCGGCGGCGTCGCCGAGCAGGACGCAGGTGGAGCGGTCGCCCCAGTCGAGGATGCGGGACAGCACCTCGGCGCCGATGACCAGGGCGGTGCGTGCTCGGCCGGAGGCGATCATGGCATCGGCGATGGCCAGCTCGTAGAGCAGGCCGGTGCAGGCGGCGAGCAGGTCGAAGGCCCAGGCGTTGACCAGGCCCAGGCACTC
>DASRBU010000231.1:0-4406 GCA_035653475.1 Candidatus Dormiibacterota bacterium
CCCCTGCTGCGCGAGCTCGGGCGCCGTCACCCCGGCCTTCGCATCCCCCGCAGCGAGGCGGTCTTCGAGGCGGTGCTGGGCACGGTGCTGGAGCAGCGGGTGGCCGTCCTGGAGGCGGCCCGGTCCTGGCGCGCCCTGCTCTGGGCGCTGGGGGAGCCGGCTCCGGGCCCCCTTCCCGGCCTGGTGGTGCCGCCCGCGCCGGCGGTGGTCGCTGCCACCCCCTCCTTCGTCTTCCGCCGCTTCGGCGTGGACGCCCGCCGGGCGGAGACGATCCGCCGGGCGGCCCGGGTCGCGGCCCGGCTCGAGGAGACGGTGGCCATGCCCCTGGACGCCGCCCGGCGGCGGCTCCTGGCCGTGCCCGGTCTGGGCCTCTGGACCGCCGCCGGGGTGGCCCTGGCCGCCCTGGGGGACACGGACGCGGTCCCGGTCGGGGACTGCCACCTGCCCCACCTGGTCAGCTGGGCGCTGGCCGGCGAGCCCCGGGGCACCGACGCCCGGATGCTGGAGCTGCTGGAGCCCTACCGCGGCCACCGGGGTCTGGTGGTGCGCCTGCTCCTCGCCGGGGGCGCCGCCGCCCCTCGCCGGGGACCCCGGCGCCCCCGGCCCGACCTCGCCTCGGGGTGACGACTGAGGTATCGTGCTCGTCGAACGGCAAGATGCGGGACGGAGGGGCGCCGCGCCGGGATGCGGTGCGGAGTCGGAGGGCCATCCTCGACGCCGCCGAGCGGCTCTTCGCCGAGCACGACTTCGAGTCCGTCACCATGGAGCACATCGGCCGGGCGGCCGGGCTCTCGCGCGGGGCCCCCGGCTACTTCTTCGGCTCCAAGGAGGCGCTGTACCGGGCCGTGCTGGAGCGCATGGTGGAGCGGACCGAGCAGCTGGTGGACCACGTCAGCCGTCGCTCGGCCGCGCTGCCGCGCGGCGACCTGCACGCGGCGCTGGAGATGGTCGTCGACGAGCTGCTGGACTTCCTCTTCGAGCGGCCCACCTACCTGGTCCTGGTCGAGCGACAGGTGCTGCGCCAGGAGGGGGTGATGCACGGCTCGCGCGTCCACCTCTCCCTGCTTCGGGCGGTGCAGTCCGCGATCGGCGACGGCGGCGCCGGCCTCTCCCCGGCCGACGTCAACCAGCTCCTGCTCAGCGTGCTCAGCCTCTGCTGGTTCCCGCTCGCCCACCTGCCCCTGGTCCGGGACCTGGGTGAGGAGCCGGGCCGGGAGTTCGTCGAGGCCCGCAAGCGCCACGTGACGGCCCTCCTGCGGGGGACGCTGGCGGCTGCTCCCACCCGGCGCTGATCGCCCCGGCCGGGGTGGCGTCGGGGCGAGTACGGGCGTTGCGTCGGGCCCGCCGGCCCCGTAGCGTGGTGGGAGACGGTCGGCCGCCGGCCGAGAGGGGTCATGGTGAGCAGGGCGAGAGCGGGGAGCGGCCGAGCCCCTGCCTCCCGCGCGGTCCCCGCATCGCGCGGGAGCCAGGTCCGGGGGACGGCGCGGCGGGCCCGGGGCCTGCGCCGCGGCGCGGTCGTGGCGCTGCTGCTCGGATGCGTGCCCGTGCTGGGGCCGCAGCCGGCGGCCGCGGCCGGCCCGCGCTTCGTGAGCCTCAGCGCGGTGATCGGCGCCGAGCCCGGGAGCCTCGACCTTCCCTTCGTGGAGGCGGGACTCCCCGCCGGCGCCACCGTCGCCGGTCGGGCGCAGGCCGACGCCACCGTGACCTACGGCTGCGGCGGTGTCGGCGGGTGGATGGACGGGCAGTCGAGCGAGGTCGTGTCCGCGCCGGTCACCCGCACCGGGTGGTTCGTCCCGGGCTCCGACGGGAGCGTCAGGGCGGTGCTCGACCTACACGCGCCCGGATCGGGGGGCTTCACCTGCCCGCCCGGGGAGCAGGTGGTCCTGGCCTCGGTGTCCTACACCAACGTCGCGGTCACCGACCTCACCAACGGCGTCGGACGCTCGCTCTCCGGCACCTTCGCCCAGATCCGGGTCGGCCCCTGAGGGAAGGGAGGAGGGGCGACGCCGGCGCCGCGGCGAGGCCGGGGATCGGCCTCGCCGCGCGGCGGCTCAGGAGACGGCCACCCGGGGGAGCCAGCTCGAGCGCCGGGACTCGTAGGCGGCGATGTCCGGCTCGTGGCGCAGGGTCAGCGCCACCTTGTCCCAGCCGTTGAGCAGGCAGTCGCGGGCGAAGGGGTCGATCTCGAAGCCTTCATCGAACCCCTCGGCGGTCACCGTCTGGGCCTCGAGGTCGATCTCGACCTCGGCCGCCGGGTCCTCTCGGGCCAGGTCGAGCAGACGGCGCACCGACGGCTCGGGGAGGCGGACCGGCAGCAGCCCGATCTCCAGCGAGTTGGTGGCGAAGATGTCGCCGAAGCTGGGCGCGATCACGGCCTTGAACCCGGCGTCCTGGATGGACCAGGCCGCGTGCTCCCGCGAGGAGCCGCAGCCGAAGTTGGGGCCGGCCACCAACACCGTCGCCTCCCGGTACTCGGGACGGTTGAGCACGAAGTCGGGATCGTTGCGCCTCCAGTCGTGGAAGAGGAAGGGCCCGAACCCGGAGCGCTCGATCCGCTTCAGGAACTGCTTGGGGATGATCTGGTCGGTGTCGACGTTGGCCCGTTCCAGGGGGGCCATCCGACCGCGGTGACGGTGGAACGGTTCCATCAGCTCCTCCTCGGTGGTTCGGCGACCACGGCGTCGGCCAGCTCTCGGACGTCGACCAGGTGCCCGACCAGGGCCGCCGCGGCCGCCATCGGCGGCGACAGCAGGTGGGTCCGGCCGCCGGCTCCCTGGCGCCCCTCGAAGTTGCGGTTCGAGGTGGAGGCGCAGCGCTCGCCCGGCTGCAGGATGTCGGGGTTCATGCCCAGGCACATGGAGCAGCCGGCGTCGCGCCACTCGAAGCCGGCCGCCTCGAAGACGCGGTCCAGCCCTTCGGCCTCGGCCTGGAGCTTCACCTGGGCCGAGCCGGGCACGACCATGGCCCGCACCCGCGGGTGCACCCGCCGCCCCCGCACCACCGCCGCCGCCGCCCGCAGGTCCTCGAGGCGGGCGTTGGTGCAGGAGCCGATGAAGACCCGGTCGATGGCGATGTCCTGGATGGCCGTGCCCGGCTCCAGGGCCATGTAGCGGAGGGCCCGCTCCTCGTTCTCGGTGGTGGGCTCCGGCACGCGGCCGCTGACCGGCACCGCCTGGGCGGGGTTGGTGCCCCAGGTCACGAAGGGCTCGAGGCGGGAGGCGTCCAGCCGGACCTCCCGGTCGAAGACCGCGTCGGGGTCGGAGGGCAGGGAGCGCCAGTGGTCGAGCGCCCGCTCCCACTCCGCGCCCCGGGGGGCGTAGGGCCGCCCCTCCAGGTAGGCGAAGGTGGTGTCGTCGGGGGCCACCATGCCCACCCGGGCACCCCACTCGATGGTCATGTTGCAGATGGTGAGCCGGCCCTCCATGGAGAGACCGCGGATGGTGCTACCCCGGTACTCGACCGCACAGCCCTGGCCGCCGGAGACCCCGACCTGGTGGATCAGGGCCAGGACCACGTCCTTGGCCACCACCCCCACCGGCAGCTCGCCCTCGACCGTCACCGCCAGGTCGCGGGGCCGGCGCTGGGGCAGGCACTGGGTGGCCAGCACGTGCTCGACCTCGGAGGTGCCGATGCCGAAGGCCATCGCCCCCAGGGCCCCGTGGGTGGAGGTGTGGGAGTCCCCGCACACGATCACCATCCCCGGCTGGGTCAGCCCCAGCTCCGGCCCGATGACGTGGACGATGCCCTGGTGGCGGCTGCCCATCGGGTAGAGACGGATGCCCGCCCAGCGGCAGTTCTCCTCCAGGGCGTCCAGCTGGCGCCGGCCGATCTCGTCGGCCGCCTCCCGGCCGCCGCGGGTGGGGGTGTTGTGGTCCATGGTGGCCACGGTGAGGTCCGGGCGCCGCACCCGGCGCCCGGCCAGGCGAAGGGACTCGAAGGCCTGGGGCGAGGTGACCTCGTGCACGAGGTGGAGGTCCACGTAGAGCAGGTCCGGCTCGCCCTCGGCCGAGCGGACCACGTGGGCGTCCCAGATCTTCTGCGCAAGCGTTCTCGGCATGGATACCTACCTCACCATAGGGGCCGGCCCGGCGGCCCGTGCTGATCACCAAACCCTACCGGCTCGGGCTTGTCGAAGGATGACTACACGGGGTCCGTCCTTCAGGGTAGACTGTCGCTCCGACATGACGCGCCAGTCCCTGGTAGCCCTCGACCTTGCCCTCCTTCTTGGCCTTCGCAAGGCGGGGGCGGCGCGCGCGTCCTGACCAACCACCGGGAGAAGCGCAGGCAGCCCCCGCCGGAAGGCGGGGGCTTTCGTTTTTGGAGCACGACCAAGGTGAAGATGACCGGCGGAGAGATCGTCCTGGAGGCGTTGCGGCGCGAGGGGGTCGAGCTGATCTTCGGCTACC
>DASRBU010000232.1:0-16052 GCA_035653475.1 Candidatus Dormiibacterota bacterium
TGCTCTGCCTGCGCGGCGCTCAGGACGCCGGGGACCTCAGGCAGCACAGTAGAGGACCAGGCTCTTGCCCAGGATGGGATCGAGGGTCCGCTCGCAGCGGCGGACGACGCGGTGCCGGTGGACGATGTCCCAGACCAGGAAGCGGTGGTACTGACGGACCGGCCAGACCTCGCGATCGGGGCCGACCAGGCAGCGCAGCCACCAGTACGGCGTGTGCAGGGCGTGGACGTGGTCCTCGCCCACCACCCGCAGGCCGGCCGCGGCCAGCCGGCCGCGCAGCTCGTGCCCTCGGTAGATCCGGACGTGCCCCCCCGGCCGCCGGTGGTAGCCGGTGGAGAGCGCCCAGCAGACCCGTTCGGGGAACCAGCGGGGCACGCTGACCGCCAGCGTCCCGCCCGGGCGCAGCACCCGGGCCACCTCGCCGATGGCGACCTCGTCCTGGGGGATGTGCTCCAGCACCTCGGCCGCGATCACGTGGTCGAAGCTCCGGTCCGGGAAGGGCAGGGCCAGGGCAGTGGCCCTGACCGCCCCGAAGCTCGCCCCGGCGGGCGCCTGGCCGGCCTCGACCATGGCCGTGAGCGTGGCCAGCGCCGTCCGCAGGTCCTCCGTGAGCAGGTCCAGGCAGGTCACCCTGGCCCCGCGCCGGAGCGCCTCGAAGGCGTGGCGGCCCGACCCGCAACCCAGGTCGAGGACCTTGGCCCCGGGCCGCACGCCCAGGCGGTCGAGGTCGACGGTCAGCACCCGGACCGGCCCCTCGGCGTCCGGGCCAGGACCGCCCGGTAGACGTCGACGGTGGCCCGGGCGGTCACCTCCCAGCTGAAGCAGCGGGTGGCCCGCTCCCGGCCGCGGGACCCGAGCCGCCGGCCGAGGTCGGGGTCGGAGAGCACGGTCAGGAGCGCGGCGGCCAGGGCCTCGGGGTCGCCGGGCGGCACCAGGAGGGCCGCCTCACCGTCGCCCCCGGTGACCTCCGGGAGCCCCCCGGCCCGGCTGGCCACCAGGGGCACGCCGCAGGCCATCGCTTCCAGGGCGGGGAGCGAGAACCCCTCGTACAGGGAGGGCACGACCGCCGCCTCGGCGCTGGCGTACAGCTCGACCAGCGCCTGGTCGCTCAGCCCGCCCAGGAAGCGCACCGAGCCGTTCAGCCGCAGCTCGTCGAGCAGCCGGGCGGCGGGACCGTCCGAGCGCGGGCACCCCACGATCACCAGCTCCGCCGGCCGCCGGGCGCGGACGCGGGCGAAGCCCCGCAGCAGCGGCTCCAGGCCCTTGATGGGGGCGTCGAGTCCCGCCATCGAGACCACCCGGCCGCTCCGACGGGGTCGATCGGGCAGCGGCCGGAAGAGGTCGGCGTCGATCCCGTTGGGGACCACCGTGATCCGCTCCCGGCGCACCCCCAGCTCGCGCACCACGTCGTCGCGGGCGGCGGCGGAGACGGTGATCACGTGCGCCAGGCGCCTCGCCACCCGGGCCTGCATGCGGGTGAAGCCGTACCAACGGCGGAGCGAGGCCCGCCGGCCCCGGGGTGCGCGTGCCAGCTCCAGGCGACGGTCGATCTGGACGGGGTGGTGGACGGTGGCCAGCACGGGCAGGCCGGAGGCGGCGATGCCGAGCAGCCCGTAGCCGAGACACTGGTTGTCGTGCACCAGGTCGACGGGGTGGCGTCGACGTCGAAGCTCGATCCAGGCCCGGAGGCTGAAGCTGAGCGGCTCCGGGAACCCGGCCCCGCACATGATCGCGAACTCCAGCAGGTCGATCGGCCCCCGGATCGGCCGTTGCGGCCGGAAGGGGGTCTCGGGCCGGTAGAGGTCCAGGCTGGGCAGCCGGGTCAGCCGCACCCCCTCCCCGGGGTCGAGCTCCGGGTAGGGAGGACCGCTCAGGACCTCGACCTGGTGGCCGAGGTCGGCCAGCGCCCGGCTGAGCCGGCGAACGTAGACGCCCTGGCCTCCCGAGCGCGGGTTCCCCCGGTAGGTGAGCAGGGCCACCCGCAGTCGGTCGGGCGGCGGTCGTGATCCCTCCTGAGATCGCCCCCCCACGGCATGGGATCGTACTCGATGGACGGTACTGGCGCGTACCCTGGGGGCATGCGGATCGCACTCGCGGGTGTCGGCCGGATGGGCTCGGCCATCGCCGAGCGGCTGCGCGCGGCCGGCCACCGGCTGTCGCTCTACGACCCCGTCCTGGAGCCAGGTGAGGAGGTGGCGGAGAGCCTCGCCGCCGCCGCCCGGAGGGCGGAGATGGTGCTCCTCTCGCTGCCCGACGCCGCCGCGGTGGAGTCCTCGTTGCCGGCCTTGAGGGAGACCCGGCCTCCGCTGGTGGTGGACCTCACCAGCTCCCTGCCCGAGACCACCCGGAGGATGGCGGCCGAGCTGGCGCCGCTGGGCACCGCCTTCATCGACTGCCCGCTCAGCGGAGGGGTGGCGGGCGCCAGGGCGGGGACCCTGACCGCCATGGTCGGGGGTGATCCCGAGCTGCTGGAGCGGGCGAGGCCGGTGCTCGCCGCCTTCGCCACCACCATCCGCTGGGCCGGGCCGCTGGGCGCGGGCCACGCCACCAAGGCCCTCAACAACGCCCTCTCGGCCGTGTCGCTGACCGGGACGGCCGAGCTGTTGGTCACCGCGGCCGCGTACGGGGTGGACGAGGAGGAGGCCGTGCGCGCGGTGAACCGGGGTCCGGCCCGGAGCCAGAACAGCGAGGTCAAGTACCCGCGCGACGTGCTCCCTCGGAGCTATGCGGCCGGGTTCAGCGCCGGGCTGATGGAGAAGGACGTGTCCGCCGCGCTCGCCATCGCCGCCTCGCACGCGGTGCCGGCGCCCTTCCTCTCCGGGGTCCTCGAGACCTGGCGCGAGGCGACCCGGCGCATGGGGCCGGAGGCGGACTTCACCCGCGTGCACGCGGTGATCGCGGCCGGGAGCAGGGGCCGGCCCGACTCGCCGACCGGGTTCTCCCTGGACGTGCTGTGTCGAGCGTTGTCCTCCTTGAACCTGATCGCGGTCCGGGAGGCGATGGAGATCGCCGACGCCGAGGGCCTGGAGCGCCCGCGACTGCTCGAGATCGTCAACGCCAGCACGGGCCGGAGCGAGGCCACGCGCTCGGCCGGGGGCGGGGAGGTGGACCGGGCCGCCCTGGCCCGGGCCCGTGAACTCGCCGCCCGGGCCGGCGTCTGGGCGCCCCTGATCGAGCTGGGCGCCGGCCTCGAGGCCGAGAGCGACGGGGTTGGGCAGGAGGGGCCTCGCGGCTAGACTGAGCCTCGCCGATCGACCGCTCAGCCCACGTTCCGCTCCGATATCGGCGGCCGCCACGGCGGCGCCCGCGCCGACTCCCGCCGGCGCTCGCCCTGCTGGTCTGCGTGGTCGCCTTCTTCCTGGCCGGTCGCGCCTGCGCCGGGATCGTGGGGAAGGGCGGGAACGAGGTCGCGACCCGGACCGTCCTGCCCGGTCTCACCCCGGGCTCCTGTCAGGCCTTCGCCCCGCTCGGGGCGGATCGGGGACGGACCGTGTTCATCGACCCCGGCCACGGTGGCCCCGACCCGGGCGTGGTCGGGACCACGTCCGACGGCCGGCGGGTGGAGGAGAAGACGGTGGCCCTGGAGGTTGCCCTGGACCTGAGCGCACGGCTGCGCCGGGACGGCTACCGGGTCGTCCTCTCGCGCACCCGGGACGGCACGGTGGCCACCTTCGGCCCCCGGGACCCGCCGGTCACGAGCGCGGACGGGGTCCGCCGTGACCTGCTGGCTCGGATCGCCTGCGCCAACGCCTCCGGGGCTTCGGTGCTCATCTCCATCCACTGCAACGGCTTCGACGATCCCTCCGTGGGGGGGACCGAGACCGTCTACGACGACGTCCGCCCCTTCGCGGCTCGGAGCCGGCGTCTGGCCCAGGACCTGCAACGGGCCATGGTCGCGGACCTGGGCCTGACCGACCGGGGCGTGGTCTCCGACGACCGTCTCGATGCCTACACCCTGAGCGATCGGGCCGACCGCTACGGTCACCTGCTCCTGCTCGGGCCCGCCCAGCCCGGCTACGTCGACCATCCCAGCCGGATGCCCGGAGCCCTGGTCGAGCCGCTCTTCCTCACCGCACCGGCCGAGGCCGACCTGGCCGCCTCCGCCTCGGGGCGACAGGAGATCGCCCGTGCGCTCGCCGCCGGGACGGAGGCCGACCTGGAGGGCGGGGCCTAGCCCCGGTGGCCGCGGGGGCGAGGGGCCGTCGGCTCAGCGGAAGGCCGAGATGCCGGTGATGGCCTCGCCGATGGCCAGGGTGTGGACCTCCTCGGTGCCCTCGTAGGTGAAGACCGACTCCAGGTTGTTGAGGTGCCGGATCACCGGGTACTCGAGGGTGATGCCGTTGGCCCCGAGCACGCTGCGGGCCTCGCGCGCGATCTCCAGCGCCGCCCGCACGTTGTCCAGCTTGCCCACGCTGACCTGCTCGGGCAGGAGGCGGCCCCGCTCCTTCAACCGGCCCAGGTGCAGGGCCAGCAGGGTGCCCTTGGCGATCTGGACGACCATCTCCACCAGCTTGCGCTGGGTGAGCTGGAAGGCGGCGATGGGACGTCCGAACTGCACCCGGGCCTTGGCGTACTCGAGCGCCGCCTGGTAGCAGGCCCGGGCCGCGCCCATGGCCCCCCAGACGATGCCGTAGCGGGCCTCGTTCAGGCAGGAGAGGGGGCCACGGAGGCCGATCGCCCCGGGCAGCATCGCCGAGCCCGGGACCAGCACGTCCTCGAGCACCAGCTCCGAGGTCACGGAGGCGCGCAGGGAGAGCTTGCGCTGGATGTCCCGGGCGCTGAAGCCGCGGCTCGAGGTGGGCACGACGAAGCCCCGGATTCCCTCCTCGGTGCGAGCCCAGACGATGGCCAGGTCGGCCAGGCTCCCGTTGGTGATCCAGAGCTTGGTCCCGTTCAGGACCCAGTCCGGTCCGCGGCGACGGGCGCTGGTCCGCATGCTCCCGGGATCGCTGCCCGCGTCCGGCTCGGTCAGGCCGAAGCAGCCGATCACCTCGCCCCGGGCCATGCGCGGCAGCCACTCCTGCTTCTGCTCCTCGGAGCCGAACCGCCAGATGGGGAACATGCAGAGCGAGCCCTGCACGGAGACGAAGCTGCGGAAGCCGGAGTCGCCGGCCTCAAGCTCCATGCAGGCCAGCCCGTACGACACCGCCCCGGCGCCCGGGCAGCCGTAGCCCTGCAGGTGCATGCCCAACAGGCCCAGCCTCGCCATCTCCCCGATCAGCTCACGGGGGAAGGTCCCTCGCTCGAACCATTCGTCGATGCCGGGCAGGACCCGCGCCCGCACGAAGTCGCGCACGGTGTCCCGGACCAGGCGCTCCTCGTCGTCGAGCAGCGAGTCGAGGCCCAGGAGGTCGTAGGGGTCCAGGCCCTCCGCGCTCACGCCGGCCGTGGTGGTCACAGGGCTATTGTGGCCGCTCCGCGGGTGCGGGGGGCCGCGGCGCGCACCTCGGGGGGAGGGCCGGAGGGCGCCGCCTGTTCCTGGGCCGCGCCGATCGCGTAGCCATCCTCGGGGCGTGCCCGGCGCTCCGTCCCCTCGGCTCTCTCCACCGCCGGGCGCCCCGAGCCCAAATCGGTCCCGCACGCATCTGGAGAACGACATGCCCGCATTCGGCCGCCGCCCCTTGCGCGCCCTCCTCCGTGGCTGCGCCGGTTGTTGCCTCGCCCTCCTGCTCGGTTCGGCGGGCATGGTCACCGTCCGGGGGGCGGGAGATGCCCGGCCCAACGCCCAGGCCCTCTGCTCCGTGCCCGACCTCCCGCACCGGGCCCAGTGCTTCGCCATGCGCCTCCTCCTGGCCAACCCCCGCACGCCCGCCGGCTACGGCCCAGCCGACCTACGCAGCGCCTACCGGTTGCCCTCCGGCCCCGCCCGCGGCGCCACCGTGGCCGTGGTCGACGCCTACGACGACCCCAACGCCGAACGCGACCTGGCCGTCTACCGGCGGCGCTTCGGGCTGCCCCCCTGCACCACCGCCAACGGCTGTCTCCAGAGGGTGAACCAGTACGGGCAGACCGACCCGCTGCCCACCCCCGACCCGGGCTGGGCGGGGGAGATCTCGCTCGACCTGGACGTGGTCTCGGCCGTCTGCCCGGCCTGCCGCATCCTGCTGGTGGAGGCCAACTCGAACCAGGACTCCGACCTCTTCACCGGGGTCGGCACGGCGGTGGCCATGGGGGCCAGGTTCGTCTCCAACAGCTACGGGGAGCCGGAGTTCCCCGGTGAGGTGACGACCGACGCCCAGACCTTCCACCATCCCGGGGTGGTGATCACGGCCAGCACCGGCGACAGCGGCTACGGCACCGCCTACCCGGCGGCCTCGCGGTACGTGACCGCCGTCGGCGGCACCACGCTGGTGCGGGCCGGCAACGCCCGGGGCTGGGCCGAGGCCGCCTGGCCCGGCACCGGCTCCGGGTGCTCGTCCTTCGTCGCCCGGCCCTCCTGGCAGGAGGTCGAGACCGACTGCGCGCAGCGCGCCCTGGCCGACGTCTCGGCGGTGGCCGACCCCTCCACCGGCGTGGCCGTCTACGACACCTACGGTGGCCTGGGGGGCTGGAACGTCTTCGGGGGCACCAGCGTGGGGGCGCCGCTGATCGCCTCCGTGTACGCGCTGGCCGGGGTCCCCGGCGCCTCGGACGAGCCGGCCGGTTATCCCTACGCCCACCCCGGGGACCTCAACGACGTGACCGACGGCGGCAACGGGGACTGCGGCAACCCGCTCTGCACCGCCGGCAACGGCTGGGACGGCCCCACCGGCCTGGGGACGCCGGATGGGGTCGCGGCCTTTGCCCCCGCCCCGTCACCAGCCAGCGGCCGGACGAGAGTCGCCGGCCCCGACGTCCGGCCGATCCCGACCGACCCTTCGGATGCTCGCCCCACCCGGCCCTGACCTCGCCCGCCGGCGGCACCGTCGCGGGAGGCGCCGGGCGCGGGGCGTGGGCTCCACGCCGGCGGGTCCGACGCGGATGGAAAAAGATTCGCTACCCTAAGTGTTCGCGTCACGAAATGATGGCCACGGAACTGCCGCCCCGCGCGGCCGCGAGCCCTGCGTACTCGACCGAGGATCTGGCCCGGGAGCTGCGGCCACGGCTCACCCGCCTGAGCCACCTGCTGCGTCGGCAGACGACCGGGCTGGCGTTGAGCATGTCGCAGACGCTGGTCCTGGGCACTCTGCTGGACGGTCGGCCGCACCGGATGGGCGAGCTGGCCCAGGCCGAGGGGGTGGCGCTGCCGACCATGACCGAGATCGTCACCCGGATGGAACGGAACGGCTGGCTGCAGCGACGGATGGACGTCCGCGATCGCCGTTGCGTGGAGGTGACCATCACCGAGGCCGGCCGGAGGCTGGCGGCGGAGGTGATCGCTCGCCGCATCGAGCTGCTCAGGGCCCGGCTGGAGCCGCTGAGCGAGGCGGAGCGGCGGGCCCTGGCCGACGCCATCCCCGCCCTGGACCGCCTCCTGGAGGGGTGGCCGTGAGGGAGGGCGCCGCCGGCGGGCTCCTCCACCAACCGCGGGCGGTCTGGGCCACGGCCTTCGCCGCCTGCGTGGCCTTCATGGGCATCGGCCTGGTCGACCCCATCCTGCCCACCATCGCCCGGGGGCTGCAGGCGTCGGCCTGGGAGGTGGAGCTGCTCTTCACCACCTACATCGCGGTCATGGCCGGCGCCATGTTCGTGACCGGGGCCATCGCCACCCGCTACGGCGCCAGGCGGACCATGCTGGCGGGCCTGGTGGTGGTGGTGGTCTTCGCCTCCCTCTCCGGGCTGAGCAACTCGATCACCATGCTGGCCGTGGTCCGCGGTGGCTGGGGGTTCGGGAACGCGCTCTTCACCGCCACCGCGCTGTCGATCATCGTGGGCGCGGCCAGCGGCGGCCTGGGCAACGCGATCACGCTCTACGAGGCGGCCCTGGGCCTGGGCATCTCCTGCGGTCCCCTCCTCGGCGCCGCCCTGGGCTCCTTGAGCTGGCGCTACCCGTTCTTCGGGACCGCCACCCTGATGGCCATCGCCTTCATCTTCACCTCGACCGTGGTCCGCGACGCCGGCCCTCCCGAGCAGCGCCGGAGCGCGGCCGACACCTTCCGGGCCCTCCGCCACCCGGCCCTGTTCGCGCTGGCGACGGGCGGCCTCCTCTACGCCTTCGGGTTCTTCATCGTGCTCGCCTACACCCCGCTCTTGCTGGGGATGTCGCCGCGCGATCTGGGGGTCATCTTCGCCTGCTGGGGGGTGCTGGTGGCGCTCTTCTCGGTGCTGGTCGCGCCCTGGCTCCGGGCCCGGCTGGGCCCGATGGCGGTGGTGCTGGCGGTGCTCGTCCTGCTGGCCGCCGACCTGCTCCTGATGACGCTCGCCTCCCGGCCCCTGGTGATCGCCGGCGTGATCGTCTCCGGGGCCCTGCTGGGCGTGAACAACGCGCTCTTCACCAGCCTGGCCATGGAGGTCTCACCGTTCACGCGCTCCATCGCCTCGGCCGGCTACAACCTGCTCCGATGGGCGGGGGCAGCCGTGGCCCCGGTGCTGGCCGGGTTCCTGGCCGAGCACCTGTCGCCCCGCTCGCCCTTCCTGCTGGCGGCGATCGCGGTGGCGGCGAGCGCCGGGTTCCTGCTCATGCGCCGGCAGCAGGTGGTGGAGGGGCTCCGGTCCCGGTCCGAGGCGGCCTGAGCCACCCGCTCCGGCGGGTTCCTCAGCCCCACACCTCACGGGCGACGGAGGCCACCAGCTCGAGCTTGCGCCACTGCTCGTCCTCGGTGAGGGGGTTGCCCCGGAAGTTGGAGGCGAAGCCGCATTGGGGACTCAGCGCCAGCCGCTCGACGGGCAGGAAGGCCGTGGCCGCCTCGATCCGCCGGAGCAGCTGGTCACGGGGCTCCAGCCGGCCGTGCTTGGTCGTGACCAGGCCCAGGACGACCACCCTGGGCGCGGGCACCAGCCGCAGGGGCTCGAAGCCGCCCGCGCGCTCGGTGTCGTACTCGAGGAGGAAGCGGTCGCAGCGCAGCTCGCCGAAGGCCCGCTCGGCGATCGGCTCGTAACCGCCCGAGGTCAACCAGGCGCCGCTGGCGTTGCCACGATAGACGTGGAGGGCGGTGAGGGCGCCGCCGGCGCGGGCGGGGTCGAGGATGGCGTTGTCGGCGGCGATGGCCTCGGCCAGCCGCCGCTCCGCGTCGCTCCCCCCGGTCCCCCCGCCCCGGCCGGCGAGGTCGGCGCCCAGCCAGGCCGAGTAGGTCGGGGAGTCGACCTGCACGTGGCCCACACCCGCGCGGGCGAGGCTCGCCGCCTCCCCGGCCAGGATCTCCGCCAGGTCTCGGGTCAGCTCCGATGGATCGGCGTAGGCGCGGTCGCTCACCCCGGGGAGGAAGCAGCGGGCGAAGTGGGCGGGGCTGGGCAGCGTCACCTTGAACGGCCCGGGGGCGTGCGCTCGCAGGAAGGCCGCCTCGTGGGCGGCGATGGGGCGCCTCGGCCGCAGCCGGGCGGATACGACCGGCAGGCCGAAGCTCGCCACCTCCGGCGGCACCTCCCGCCCGGGGTCGGTGCGCCAGGGCAGCCGTGGGCCGGTCTGGCTCGACGAGAAGCCCTCGACGGCGTCGGTGACGCCGGTCAGGTCGGCGGCGCGTCGGAACTCGCCGTCGTTGTAGGCGTCGACGCCGGTGGAGCGCTGGCGCTCGAGCGCGGCCAGGATCGCCCGGTCCTCGACCTCGCTCAGGGCGTCGCGGTCGAGCCGCCCGGCGAGGAACCGCTCCCAGGCTCGGCGGAGCTCGGGAGGCCGCAGCAGGCTGCCCACCTGCTCGGCGCGGGGCTTCCGCACCTCACCGTCTTCCTCTCCCCGGGCCTGATCCCACCACCGCTCCCATCATCGGCCCGTGGCCGCCGGTCGGGAACCCCGGCCGGCCCGGGCAGGCCCGGTGACATCCGTGAGAGAGTGATGAGGTGAGCGGCCAGAACGGGGGCGGCCCCTGGCCCCCGGCCTTCGACTTCGACGAGATCTCGATCGCGCCCCGGGTGGCCTCGACGTTGCTCCATCGCGCCGAGGCCGACCCGAGGGTGCGCTTCGGCCCGGTGACTCTCTCCGTGCCCCTGGTCGCCTCGCCCATGCCCGACGTCTGCAGCTCGACCATGGCCCGGGCGCTGGCCGCCCAGGGTGCGCTGGGGCTGCTGCATCGCTTCTGCCCGGTGGAGGCCGAGGTGGCCGAGTTCGGGTGCGCGGTCCGGGACCTGCCCGCGCCGGGTCCGGTCGGGGCGGCGGTGGGCGTCACCGGCGACTTCCTGGAGCGCTTCGAGCGCCTCTACCAGGCCGGCTGTCGGATCTTCTGCCTGGACACGGCCAACGGTGCCCACGTCCAGGTGGCCCGGGCCATCGAGCGGATCCGGGCGGCGCGGGACGACGTCTTCTTGATCGCCGGCAACGTGGCCTCGGCGGAGACGTTCCGCTGGCTGGAGGAGGCCGGCGCCGACGCCATCCGGGTCGGCATCGCCGGTGGCTCGGTGTGCGAGACCCGTACCGAGACCGGCGTCTTCGTGCCCACCCCCTACGCTGTGGCCGAGGCCAGCCGGGTCCGGCGGCGAGCGCTGATCGTCGGCGACGGCGGGGTGCGCAAGCCGGCGGACATGTGCAAGCTGCTAGCGCTGGGGGCGGACGTGGTCATGGTGGGCTCCGCCCTCGCCGGCACCGACGAGGCCCCCGGCCGCCTGATCGTGATGGAGGGCAAGAGGTTCAAGATCATGCGGGGGGCGGCGTCGTTCTCCGTGCAACAGGAGCTGGGACGGGCGGACCCGGAGTACGTCGAAGGCGCCGAGACCTTGGTCCCTCACCGCGGCCCGGCCGCGGTCGTACTCCAGCGCTACCTCGCCGGCCTTCGCAGCAGCATGTCGTACCTGGACGCCCGCACGCTCGAGGAGTACCGACAACGGGCCACCTTCGTGCTCCACCGCTAGCCTCGGGGTCGTCGCGGTATGTTCGTAGTCAGCCGTGGGCCTGGACGTGGTACCGGTGAGGAACTGGCTGGGGCGGCTGCCGGGCGATGCCCGAACCCGGGCCGGAGCGGTGGCGGCCGTGGTCGTTCTGCTCCTGGCGGGGGTCGGGCTGGTCGCCTGGAGCAACGCCGCGGCCGGCCGGGCGGCCTCCACCTACCACCGCGAGCGTCAGGCCCTGGACGCCAGGCTGGCAGCCGACGCCCGGGTCGGGTACACGGACCGGGACCTGGCCCCCATCACCAATCGCCTGAAGGCGATGGACGCGACCTCCGCGCCCTGGTGGATCCCCGGCCGCCCGGGGTATTTCGACGGGCTGGCCAGCCAGACCGTCGCCCTGCGCTCTCAGCTCCGGACCCTGGAGCGGCAGGTCCTCGACCGAGCCCGCTCCGACGCCGCCCGGGAGATCCAGGCCGGCCGGACCGGGATCGGCCGGGACCAGCAGGTGGGCGCCGACGACCCCGACCTCCAGGCGCTCCAGCAGCGGCTGGACGCGGCGGCGAAGGCCGACGCCGGCGCCCGCACGCTGCGTGACTACCGCGGCGCGCTCCAGCAGGCCCAGGGCGTGGTCCGGGACGCGAACGCGCTGTACGACCAGACCCAGCAGGAGAACCAGCAGGTCCAGCTGGCGGCCCAGCAGCTCCTGGCCCAGACCGGGGGGAACCTGGGCGCCATCCAGCAGGCAGGGCAGCAGGCCATCACCGCCGGGCGCAACGACGCCTCGGTGGTGGCCTACCTGAACCTCGCCCGGCCCTTCCCCGACGACATCGCCGTGGCCCGGGCCGCCAGCCGCCTCGAGCACTTCGCACCCCTGGTGGGATCGGGGGACGCGAACCAGGCCGCGCTGGGGACCGCCGGGGTGCAGCGCTACGCCGCCCAGATCCATCAGGCCTTCGTCGCCGGGCTGCCGGCCAAGGCGGTCGTGGTCTCCTTCCAGGCCCAGCACCTCTGGGCCTATCAGAACGGTCAGGTGGTCATGGACACCCCGGTCACCACCGGGGTGCGGGGGGTGAGCGACATCGGGACCGACTTCGGTCCCATGAAGGTGCTCTTCAAGTCCCATCCCTGGACCATGCACTCGCCCTGGCCCAAGGGCTCGCCCTACTGGTACCCGGACACGGTGGTGCAGTGGGCCGTGTTCTTCACCAACACCGGTGAGTCGATCCACGACGCCTACTGGGAGCCCGACTCGGAGCTGGGCCCCGGCTCCCAGTACAACCCCTCCACCCGCAGCCACGGCTGCATCCACGTGCCCTACAACGACGCCCAGTGGATGTTCAACTGGGCCGAGGTGGGGATGCCGGTGATCGTCTACCCCGGCGACGGCTCCCCGGTCGCCAACCAGCTCTCCCAGATCACCACCGACGACCAGGGCCACCCCAAGGGCATCCCCTGATCGCATGATCGGCCGGGCCGGCGGGGCGCCGCCCGGGCCTCCACGACTCCGCGCCAACGAAGGGCCGTGTGCCCGCCTCCATCCGCCGCCGGGGTCGCCCCGCCGGCCGAACCTCGCGGAGATGACCCGCCTGGGCGCGGCCTCGCCGCCGGTCGTGGGCCCGAGCCGGTTGTGCCGAGGTCGCCGAGCCTCGGCGCCGACGCGGGTGGCCGATGGCGTCCCGAGGACGATCGTGGCCCGGTGCTCCGCGTCCGGGCGGCTCCGGGTCGGCTGGCGGCTCTCCGGGCCGATCCGGCGAGGCCGCCTCCGAGCCGAACCGTACGCGTGCCCGCATCGGGGCAACGGCCTCGCTCGGCTTCGGCAGCGTACCGCGGCCTCCGCCGGCGAGGTGCCCGGAGGTGACCTCGCCGCTCGGTCACTCGGCGATGGGGTCGGCTCGCCGAGTGTGTCAGGTCCCGGGCGCGCCGCGTTCGACGGTTCACCCTCGGCGCCGGCAGGCCGGTCGACCGGGGCCCGCGGCGCAGAGCGCGACCAGCGGGGGAGCAGGCGCAGCGCCGCGGGCTCCCCGCCCCGGCCTCACCGCCCCGGGTCGGGGGAGGCGTCCAGGCAGCGGAACAGCCCCTCCGGCGTCACCGGGATCTCGTGCAGCTCGACCCGACGTCCGGCCCGGCGCAGCGCGTCCTCGATCGCGGAGCAGATGGCGGCCGGGGCGGGGATGGTCGCGCTCTCGCCGATGCCCCGGAACCCCTCCGGGTTGGCCGGGCTGGGCGTCTCCCGGTGGTCGAGCTGGAGGGAGATCGCCATCTCCGGGGCGGACACGATGGCGTAGTCGAGGAAGCTGGGCGCCCGCTGGGTGCCGTCCGTCTCGTAGGCCGCGTCCTCGAACAGCGCGTAGCCGATCCCGTGGGCCAGCCCTCCGTGGAGCTGTCCCTCGGCCAGCAAGGGGTTGGCGAGGCGCCCCGAGTCGTGCACCAGCAAGGCGCGTACGACGTCGACGCGGTAGGTCTCCAGGTCGACCTCGACCACGGCCGCCAGGCAGCCACTCGCCCAGGTGGTTCCCTGCTCGGGTGTGAAGTCGTACGCGACCTCGAGACCGGTGTCGGGCACGAGCTCGGAGGCCTCCACCCGGCGCGAGGGGGCGCCACGGACCGCCACCACCCCGTCGCTCAGGACCAGGTCGGTGGGATCGGCCTCGAGCCGCTCGGCGGCCAGCTCCAACAGCCGCCGACGTGCCTCCAGGGCGACGCCGGCGGCCGCGTTGCCCACGTGCACCGCCGAGCGGCTGCCGGCGGTGAGCAGCCCGTAGGGGACGACGGCGCTGTCGCCTGCCACCACCCGCACGCGCTCCATCGGCCAGCCCAGGCGCTCGGCCACGATCTGGCTGGCCATGGTCTGGTGACCCTGCCCCTGGGGCGTGGAGCCGAGGCGGACGGTCACCGTCCCGTCCCCGTCCACGCGGAGCCGGGCCGGCTCCCGCTGCCCGAAGCCGGTCGACTCCGCGTAGCAGGCGATCCCGATCCCGCGTGCCCTGCTGCCCTCCACGCCCACCGGCTCGCGCTCGATCATGGCCCGAAGACGGGCGAGCATGTCCGGCACGTCGCCCAGGTCGTAGCGCACCGACGCCGGCCCCATCCGGAGCCCGGTGTCGTAGGGCATGTCCTGGGGACGAAGCAGGTTGCGCTCCCGCACCAGGTCCCGGGGCAGGCCCAGCCGGTCGGCGAGTCGGTCCATGAGCCGCTCCATGGCGAAGTTCCCGACCTCACGGCCGCCGCCTCGGATGAACCCCGTCGGCGCCGTGTTGGTGTAGAGGTTCCAGATCTCCACCCGCAGCGCCGGCAGCCGGTAGACCGAGAGCGTGTGCAGGACGACGTTGGCGGCCTGGCCGGCGCCCTCGCCGGCGTAGGCGCCCATGTCGTGCAGCACGCGTCCGCGCATCCCGCGCAGCCGCCCGTCCGCCTCGGCCGCCAGCTCCAGCTCCAGCACGGTGCCGTGCGACTGGTTGGTGGTGGCGCCGTCCTCGCTCCGGGTGGCCACCCAGCGCACCGGCCGCCCCAGCCGCTGCGCCGCCAGGGCGGTCAGCACCTCCTCGGGATAGGGGCTGCCCTTGGCTCCGAAGCCGCCGCCCACGTCCTCGGCCACCACCCGCACCCGGTGCGGCTCGAGGCCCAGGGCCGTACACACCGCCTCGCGTACGCCGAAGACCGACTGGGTCGAGGTGCGCAGGAGCAGCCCGCCGCCGGGCTGGGGCAGGGCGGTGACCGATCGCGGCTCCATGGCCGCCCCGCAGATCCGGGCCAGCGACAGCCTGGCGGAGACCGTCACCGGGGCGCTGGCGAAGGCGGCCTCGACGTCACCGAACGCGATCGTGGAGCGGCCGGCCACGTTTCCGGCCATGTCCGCGTGAGCCGGGGGCGCGCCCTCGGTCACCGCCGCCAGGGCGCCGGCCACCCCGGGCAGGGGCTCCAGCTCGACCTCCGCGGCCGTCAGGGCGTCGGCTGCGGCCTCGGCTGAGGTCGCGACCACGGCCGCGAAGGCCTCGCCTTGGTGGCACAGCTCCTCCGCAGCCAGGATGGGCTGGAGGCGGAGGTCGGCCAGAGGGGGCGGGGGTGGGAACTCGGCCACGGGCATGGTGCGCTGCCCGGGGAGATCGGCCGCGGTCCAGGCGGCCAGCACGCCGGGACGGACGGAGGCGCCCTCCAGGCCGACGCGGAGCAGCCGGGCGTGAGGGTATGGCGATCGCAGCAGGGCCAGGTGGCAGAGGTCGGAGGGGCGATCGTCGGCCGCGAACCGGCCGCGGCCGGTCACCAGGCGTTCGTCCTCGACTCGAGGGCGGCGGGCGCCGATCAGGCTCATGGCGGCTGAAGCATGGCACGTTCCGGCCTCGCCCGTCGAGACGAGGGGTGAAGACGGTCGGCGGGGCGCCCGGCCTCGCCGGGACACGGACCGCAACCGCTCTGGTAGGGTGGGCCTGGTTACCGGCCGCACCGGCTCCAAGGAGGTGGACGCCATGATTCTGGTAACCGAGAGCGCCGCGGACCTGCTCGCGACGCTCGATCGGCCCGCCGGCCGGGTCGTCCGGCTGGAGCAAGTCGACGAGCAACGGCTCGGCCTGGTACTCGGCGAGGCGCGCGACGGGGATCAGGTGGTGGAGCGCGAGGGCCAGGATCTCCTCCACATCCCGGCGGAGATCAGCGCCGCCCTGGACGGGGTGGTCATCGACAAGACCGACACCCCCTCCGGGCCCAGGCTACGCTTCCGGGCCCAGACCGACGAGGAGGAGCCGGGGCCGGACGGCGCCGTCTCCTGACCGACGGGGGAGCACCTCGCCCGGCGGCCCGTCCGGGTCCAGGGCGTGCCGGCGGGCCGTGCCGGCCCGGTCGTCGACGGCCCGGGTCCACGACCGGGGTGCGCTCCGCCTTGGGGAAGTCGCCGCCCGTCCCGACGGCGACCGTGCCTCTGTGCCCGACGGATGGGGGCAGTCGGCTCCGCCTCCCGGGTCCTCGTCGGCCTCGGAGACGCCACCGACGCCTCTCACCGCCAGCCCCCCGGATCCCGGAGCCCTGGCCCTACACTGAACCCACGTCCGAACCGTGGCGCCGGGTGCACCGGGTGCGCCACGGGGGCACGCATCCCACGACAGCACCCACAACTGAGGAGGGAACGGGTGAGGTTCGAAGGCAAGGTCGCCCTGGTCACCGGAGGC
>DASRBU010000233.1:0-15792 GCA_035653475.1 Candidatus Dormiibacterota bacterium
CGGCAGGTGGGCGCCCGCGATCCCGCCGCCGCTGGCGGCCGACACGCCGGCCGGCAGGGGCGGCAGGTTGGCCGCCACCCGGTTGCTGAGCACGGTCGCCATCACCGCCACCCCCAGGGCGCTGGCCACCCGCTGGACCACGTTCGTGACCGAGGTCGCCCGGGCGATCTGGGCCGGCCGCAGGGTCACGTAGGCGGCCGACATGATCGGCATCATGGTGAAGCCCATCCCCGCCCCGCGCACGGCCAGCATCGCCACCAGCTCGCGGGAGGAGGTGTCGGGCGTGATCGTGGTCAGCCAGAGGGTGCCGCCGGCCAGCATCGCCAGCCCGAAGGGCACCACCCGGGCCGCCCCCAGGCGGTCGGTGAGCACGCCCGAGGCGGGCATGACGATGCCGGCCGCGACCCCCTGGGCGGCCAGGATCAGCCCGGCGTCGAAGGCGCCGTAGCCCTGGACCTGTTGCAGGAACAGGGGGAGGAGGAAGATGGCGCCGAAGAGTGCCAGGCCGATCAGGAAGTTGAGGGCGATGGAGGCGCTGAAGGCGGCGTCGCGGAAGACGCGGATGTCGATGAGGGGCGCCGGCTGCCGCACCTCGTAGAGGCAGAAGGCGGTCAGCAGGACGGCCCCGGCGACCAGGGGGATGACGGTCTGGGCCGACTCCCAGCCGTGCGTCCCGGCCTGGCTCAGGCCGTAGACCAGCCCGACCACGGCCGGTGTCACCATGAGGAAGCCGGTCAGGTCGAGGCGCTCCCGCTCGGCCTGCGGCTCCCGCTGATCGCGGAGGAAGAAGGCGGTCAAGAGACAGCCGAGGATGCCGATGGGCAGGTTGATGTAGAAGATCAACCGCCAGCTGACCGACTGCACCAGCCAGCCCCCCAGGGTCGGCCCCAGCACCGGCGCGACCAGCATCGGGAAGCCGAGCAGCGCCATCAGCCGTCCCCGCTCGTCGGGCCGCGTCACGCGCATGACGGTGGTCATGCCCACGGGCATGATCAGGCCCCCGCCGAGTCCCTGCAGGGTCCGGAATCCGATCAGGGCGCCGTCGCTCCAGGCCAGGCCGCAGAGCGCCGAGCCCACGGTGAAGAGCGCCTGGCTGGCGAAGAACGTCCTCTTGGTCCCGAAGCGGTCGGTCAACCAGCCGCTGGTCGGGATGACCGCGGCCAGGGCCAGGGCGTAGGCGGTGACGACCCACTGGATGTTGGTGAGCGAGGTGGCGAAGTCCTTCTCCAGAGTGGGCAGGGCGACGTTGACCACCGTCTGGTCCAGGATGGCCATGATCGCCCCCACCAGGACCACGCTGGCGGCGACCCACTTGTACTCCAGCCTGCGTGCGGCGCGGCTCGGCGCCCCCGCCCCCGGGGCCGCGGGCAACGGCCGCTCCAGGCGGGGCACCACCTCAGGGCGCATCGGGGCTCGAACGACTCCCGGTCTCGGCCCGCCGTCCCGCCTGCGTCATCAGCGCCAGCATCGTCACCACGGTCGCCGCGCTGGCCACCGCCACCACCGCGCCCACGATCACGTCCGACCAGATGGACCGGGTCCAGGGGACCGCGCCCGAGCCGGGGTAGCCGAGCGCCCAGGGGGCAACGAAGGTCCAGATGCCCGCCCCCAGGCCGACCAGGGGCAGGACCAGGAGCGGCAGGTGACCGCGCACGCCGTTCATCGCTCACCCCTCCAGCCCAGCTCGGCCCTGGCCGTGGGGCCGGCGGGCGGCACTGGCGCGCCCGCCGCCTCGGCCGGGCGTGCCTCCCCCGGTTGCGCTGCCGGCGATCCCTGCTGGCGGCTCAGGTCGGCGGCCAGCGCGCTGGCCAGGGAGACCAGCACCTGTTCCATCTCCTGGGTCGAGCGGGAGGAGGCGGCGCTCGCGGCCGCCCTGGCGGTGGGATGGCGGAGCACCCCGGACGCCCGGAGCGCGCCGACCACCTGCGCCACGACCACAATCGTCCCGATGCCGCCCAGCACCGCCAGCCCGAGACCGGTGCCGAACTGGGTTCGGGTGACCGTCGTCCAGTCCCCACCGTGCTGCTCGCCCAGCGTCCACGGGCTCAGCAACAGCCAGACCCCCGCCAGGCCGCTGATGAACGACCAGGACAGGCCCACGATCGTCCGCGTGGTCATGGCAGGTACCTCCTCAGCGCTCGTCGATGGTTCGTATCCGTTCCCTCCCCAGAGGGACCTCGGCAGCGCAGTCGCCGTCGGCGGGGGCCAGCGCCGCCAGCGCCTCCAGGCCCCGCACGAGATGGGCCAGGGAGGCGGCGTCCATCCGGCACATCCAACCGCGCAGCACCTCACGGCGCCCCTGCTGCCAGCGGGCCACCAGCTCCTCTCCCGTGCCCGAGGCCCGGGCGAGCGTGCGGCGCCGGTCGCCGGTGTCCTCCCGCCGCTCGGCCAGGCCCTGGCGCACCAACCGCTCCACCAGCACGCTGGCCGTGGGCAGCCTCACCCCCAGCTCGGCCGCCAGCCGTCCAATCGACATCGGCCCCCGGTGCACGAGCGCGAGCAGGGCCCGCAGCTGGGCCATGGTGAGGTCGCTCCGGCGCCAGTCCACGTCTCCGCTCCGGTGCAACGCGCTGACGATCCGCGAGAACAGGGCGAGGCACCAGTCGACGTCGGGAGGAGCGGTCATTCCTTAGGTGAATTCTATTTATGTGATGCCTTCTACGCAATCGCCGCTGGCCCAGGCGCTCTCCCTTCCCGGTAGCATGGCGGAACCGGAGGGGCCATGACCAGGATCCGTGCGGCGGGCAGGGCGGACGTCCCGGCGCTGGTCGGCCTGCTGTGCCGCGCTTTCGACGCCGACCCGGTGACCAACTGGCTGCTCCGGCAGGACGGGCGCCGTGCCGCGGCGCTGGCCTCCTACTTCCGGCTCTCGCTCGAGCTCACCATCCCTCACGGCCACGTCTTCATCACCGAGGACGCCCTGGGCACCGCCGCCTGGGCGCCGCCGGGCAAGTGGAGGTCGGGCCGCCTGCGCCAGGTCTGGCGGCTGCCGGCCTTCCTCCACGCCGTCGGCCTCCGGCGGGTGCCGCACATCCTTCCGGCCGTGGTGGGGCTCGACGCCAGACATCCCACCGAGCCCCACTACTACCTCTTCGAGCTGGCGGTGGAGCCCCGCTGCCAGGGCCGGGGGATCGGCAGCGCCCTGCTGCGCCACGGGCTGGAGCGGTGCGACCGCGAGGGGAGGCCGGCCTACCTCGAGAGCTCGAACCCCCGCAACAACCCGCTCTACGAACGCCACGGGTTCAGGGTGGTCGAGCGCCACACCCTGGGCGAGGACGGGCCGCCGGTGTGGCTGATGTGGCGCGAGCCGGGGCCGCCGGGCGGCCTCGCCGTCGAGGGCGGGCCGGGTCGCGACCATCCCGCTCCCGGAGCGGACGGGTGAGCCCATCGGGGCCGCCCCCGGATCGGTGACCATCAGGAGGAGACGACCATGCCGCTCGACCCCCAGGTCCAGGCGCTGATCGAACAGATGCAGGCCAGCGAGCAGCCCGCCCTGAGCGACCTCGGGACGGCCGGAGCCAGGGCCCTGCTGGAGCAGATGGCCGCGCTCGCGCCGGAGCGGGAGCCGGTGGCGGAGGTCAGGGATCTCACCATCCCCGGGCCGGGGGCCGAGATCCCCATCCGGGTCTACCGTCCCGCGAGCGGGACCCTGCCCGGGCTGGTCTGGTTCCACGGCGGCGGCTGGGTGATCGGCAACCTGGAGACCACCGACCCCCTCTGCCGGTCGCTCGCGACCCGGGCCGGGTGCCTGGTGATCTCCGTGGACTACCGGCTGGCCCCCGAGCACCGGTTTCCCGCGGCGGTGGAGGACGCGTACGCCGCCACCCGCTGGGTCGCCGAGCACGGTCCCGAGCTGGGCCTGGAGGCGGAACGCCTGGCCGTGGGCGGCGACAGCGCCGGGGGGAACCTGGCCGCCGTGGTCGCGCTGCTGGCCCGTGTGAAAGGGCCTCGTCTGGCCTACCAGCTGTTGATCTACCCGGCCACCGACCTCCGCGGCTGGTACCCCTCCTACGAGGAGAACGGCGAGGGCTACCTCCTGACCGAGCGCGACATGCGATGGTTCGAGTCCAACTACCTCGGGGCCGACGCCGATCGGGACGACCCCCGCGTCTCGCCGCTGCGCGCGCCGAGCCACGCCGGTCTGCCCCCGGCGCTGGTGGTCACGGCCGAGTACGACCCGCTCCGGGACCAGGGCGAGGCCTACGGGGAGAAGCTGCGGGCCGCGGGCGTGCCCGCCGAGGTGCGGCGCTACCCGGGCATGATCCACGCCTTCCTCGGCCTGCCGGTGGATCGGGCCAGGATCGCCCTCCAGGAGATCGCCGACCGGCTGCGCTCGGCCCTGGCCGCCCCCCCGGAGCCGGTCGGCTGACGGCCGGGGAGGCCGAGCCCAATTCGGTTCCGGCCCGCCGGTCCGGGAACGTCGCACACTCAGGGGAGAGGCGCCGGTGATCCCGGCGCTCCTGCTCGCCATCTTCCCTTCCCCCAGGGCGGGTGGTGCCGCTCGGCGCCGCCCGCCTCCGACCGGCTCTCACCGTGGGGAGGAGCGGGAGGCCGAGGCTGGCCAGCAGCAGGGCCAGGAGCCCCAGGTGGTACGCGACGTCGCCGCGCCGGGGGCCGCCCACGGTCACGCTCGGTCCGTAGCTCACGCCCAGGATCGCGAACGACGTCGTCCCCAGCCCCAGCCGACGGCCCGTGGGCCGACCGGCCAGCACGCCCACCAGGCCGCCCGCCAGGACGGCGGCGATCACCAGCTCGGGGATCGCCGCGCCCTGAACGGGTCCTCGAAGGTCACGACCCCCAGCGGAACCGCGACCCCGAGATGGACGGCGGAGGCAACGGCCAGGGTCAGGACCGCGAGCGCCCGCGAACCGACGATGACCACCGCCACCGGCTGCGGCGGGCCCGAGCACCATCCGGCCGCACCCCTCCCCGTCAGCATCCCAGGGACATGGCCGGTTCCACGAGGGCGTACCCGGCCATGCTCCCGCCGCCCCGCCCGGCCGGCACCGCCCGCCTATGCGGCCCGCTCCCGCCCCAGGGCGAGGGCGGCCACCTGCACCAGGAGGACGGCCGCCATCGCGCCGGCGAAGGCGGGCGCCGGGCCCACCGGCACCAGCAGCAGGCTCAGGGTGAGGAAGAAGGCCCCGAACCCGTAGAGCCCCGTGAGCAGGCCGCGCATCACCGCCGATGCCGGCTCCGGACCGCCGTGGAGGTGGGCGAACACGGCGAGCACGGCGGCGTAGAGCGGGAAGGGGGTCAGCAACCCGGTGAGCTCCGGCCCCAGCCGGCTCGCGAGCGCGGTCACGGCCAGCACGAACCCGGTGGCGACCAGCATCCGCGCCGGCAGGTCCCACACCGGCGGCCGCTCGCTCCGCTCCGGCCGGGCCGGAGGAGGCGTGACCGCGAGCGCCAGGCTCAGTCCGGCCGCGACCAGCCCGGCCGCCACCGGCGGCGAGGCGCCGACGTGCGCCAGCGCCAGCGTGCTGGCGGCGAAGGCCAGCGTCCCGGCGGCGAGAGCGCCCGGCCAGCCGAGCCGGCGCGCCACCCTCGTGTACGCGATCGCGAACGCCGCCTGGGAGAGCACCCCGAGCAGGGTCCCCACCGCCGCCGCGGCGGCGAAGCCGCGTCCGTAGTCGAGGACCAGGATCAGGGCCACCGGCCCCGAGGTGAAGGGAAAACCGACCAACCAGCCCGCCACCCGGGCCCCCCAGCGGCGCGCGACCAGCGAGGCGGCCGCGACCAGCGCCGGCGTGAGCAGGAGCTTGACCGCGAGGCCGGCGGTCACGGGGCCAGGCCCACCTCGCTCAGGCCACCGCCGCGACCGTCGTCACCGATCCGATCATACGGCCCCTCGGTGGCGACCAGACCTCGGGTCCGGCGCCCATCACTCGTCCCGCCGCTGGATGCTGCCCACCGGCCCCGTGGCCCCACCGTCGGCCGGGCCGCCGTCCGTCTCCGCGAACCGCCTCCCGAACCGTAGCCGAGGGCGGTGCCGATCTCGCATGATTGCGCCGTGGTTCCAGCCTGGAGTGCAGCAGCGACGTTCGTGGTCGGGGTGGTGATCGGGGTGGCGGCCTGCCTCGCGGCCGTGCGCAGCCGACGACCGGCCTCCGCGGTCAGCGAGCCGGCGGCCGAGGTGGCAGCGGCCAGCGAGCCGGCAACCGAGGCAACCGCAGCCAGCGAGCCGATAACCGAGGCAACCGCAGCCAGCGAGCCGACGACCGGGCCGGCTCCGTCCGACCAAGTCGAGCGGCTCGAGGTCGAGGTGGAGGACGTGGTGGCGGAGTTGGAGCGCCGCTACCAGGGCCGCAAGGCCGAGGACACCCCCGAGCCAGCGGAGGCGGAGGGGAAGGCCCGGCGCCGTTCCCGCCGCTAGCCCCGAGCCCAGCGCCGGCGCCCGGGCGCAGGCCATCCCGGGCGCCGGTCCCCCATCACCGGCCAGGGAGAGGCGAAGGCCGACCATCGCTGGCCAGCTCCCGGCCTCCCCCTTCACCCGCGGCATCTGCATACCGATCGGCCAACGGGATCGACCTCCTTGATCTCGCCCCGGGCTCGGGCTACGGTGTCCTCGTGGCCATCCCGGGCCGGAACCGCGTCGCCAGGGACGGGCAGAACGTGGCCCTCGTCCACGACCTCCTCCGCGCGGCCATCCTTCGCGGCGACCCGGCGCCGGGTGCGACCACCTGCGAGGTCGCCCCGGCCCCGACCCGCGCGTGAGCCGGATCCCGCGGCGCGAGGCGCTCCTCCCCCTGCAGCGGGAGGGCCCGGTCCTGGCCGAGGTCAACCGGTGCATCCGGATCGCCGACCTCCCCATCGCCGACGTCGAGGAGCGGTACCCGATGCGCATCGCCCTGGGGGCGGTGGCCATCCGGATCACCGTCCCCACGCTCACCGGCGAGGACCTGGCCGAGCTCGAGGGGCTGATGGCGCAGATGGACCACTGCCTGCGCCGGAACGACCTCGAGCACATGGACGTCTCCCATCGAGCCTTCCACGCCCGCTTCGTGGGCGGGGCCGGCCGACGGGTCACCGCCACCATCGGCCAGCTCTTCGACCACGCGCAGCGCTACCGCAGGGCCAACGGGGCCGGGGTCCGGATGGGTGGCCGGTGCGCCGGCGGAGCACTGGGCCGTGCTCGACGCCCCCGCGGGCGACGCCGCCCCGACCGTGGAGCGGACGGCGTGCACCACGCCAGGATGGCCGGGCACGCCCTCACCCGGCTGGACCCGGGCCACGACCCCGCCCCGCTGCGGGCGGCCGTCGCCATCGTGGTCCCGAACGCCGCCGAGGCCGTCGAGCTGCTGCCGGGCCAGGCTCCGGGGGTGCGGGTGATGAGCCGGTTGCCGCGGCGCTGGGCGGGCAGAGCCACCGGGACGGGATGCGGTCGGCGCACGCCAGCTCTCCGCCCCGGCAACCGAGATGACCGGAGGAGGTGGATGAGCGCGGTGACCAAGCCCTCGGTCACGCGGGAGGAGCTGCTGAGGCGGGCTTCGGAACTCGTGCCCGTGCTCGCCGAACGGGCGCTGGAGACGGAACGGCTGCGGAGGATCCCCGATCAGACCATCGACGACCTGCGACGGCGGGGACTGCTCCGGATCGCCAACCCGGAACGCTACGGAGGCTACGGGCTCGACTACGACACCGTGCTCGAGGTCGGCCTGGAGCTGGGCCGCGGGGACGGGTCGGTGGCCTGGAACTACACCGTCTGGTCGAGCCACAACTGGCTGCTGGGCCTCTATCCCGAGCGGGCGCAGGAGGAGTACTTCGCCTCCCCCGACGTGCTCTCCTCCTCCGCCTTCAACCCGGCCCGAGGCCGGGCCGAGAAGGCGGAGGGAGGCTGGACGCTCTCCGGCCGCTGGGACTTCTCCAGCGGCTGCGACGCCGGGCAATGGGCCCTCCTGGCCGCCTTCACCCCCGAGCAGGGACCGGGCCTCTTCCTGGTGCCGCGCCGCGACTACGAGATCCACGACACCTGGTTCGTGTCCGGCCTCTGTGGCACCGGCAGCAAGGACATCGTGATGGAGCCCACCTTCGTGCCCGGGCATCGCTTCCTCTCCTACGAGGCCATGGGCAGCGTCCGCACGCCGGGCAAGGACCTGCACCCGCGGGCGACCTATCGGCTGCCCGTCTACTCCCTGCTGCCCTTCACCTTGGCCGTGCCGCTGCTGGGCATCGCCCAGGGCGCCATCGACCACTTCGAGCGGCGCACCCGGGAGCGCATCACCGCCTTCACCGGGGCCCGGATGGCGACCCTGCTCCCGCTCCAGGTCAGGCTCGCCGAGGCCACGGCCGAGGTCGACTGCGCCCGTCTCCTGATGCAGCACGACCTGCAGGAGCTGCTCCAGCGGGGGGCGCGGGGCGAGGAGATCCCGATGGTGGACCGCCTCCGCTACCGCCGCGACCACGCCTACATCGCCAGGCTGGCGGTGCGGGCGGTGAACCGGCTCTTCGAGGTCAGCGGCGGGGGGGCGCTCTACCGGGACTCGCCCCTGCAGCGGGCCCACCGCGACGTCCACGCCGGGTCCAAGCAGATCGCCCTGATCTGGGACACGTACGCCGAGCAGTACGGGAGGGTTCGGCTGGGCCTGGAGCCCACCGATGCCATCATCTGAGGCCCCGGGCCCGCCTCCCTGGGTTCGGCGATCGGTGCCCGTGGCCGGCGGTCCCCCCGACCGTGAATTGGAGCTGAAGAGGTACGAGCCATGGCTCATCGTCTGATCTCACAGCTGGCCCACGTGGAGATCCTGAGCCCCAGGCCGGCCGAGAGCGTCGCCTTCTTCAGGGAGCTGCTCGGTTTCGAGGAATCGGGGCGGCGGGGAGGCTCGGTCTACCTGCGTTGCTGGGGTGAGAGCTTCCACCACAGCCTGGTCGTCACCGAGGCTCCCCAGCCCGGTCTGGGCCACGTGTCGTTCCGCACCGACGGGCCGCGGGAGCTGGAGGAGGCCGCGGCCGCGATCGAGCGGAGGGGCCTGGGCGAAGGCTGGATCGAGGGCGACCTCGGCCACGGGCGGGCCTTCCGCTTCCGCACCCCGGCCGGTCACCGGGCCGAGCTGTTCTGGGAGGTGGAGCGCTACCAGGCGCCCCCGCACCTGAAGAGCGCCTTCCCCAACCGCCCCCAGCGCTACCCGGGCCGCAATGGGGCCCTGCGCCGCATCGACCACGTGACCGTCCAGGCGCGTGACGTGAAGGCCACCCGCAGTCTCTTCTGCGAGGTGCTCGGCTTCCGCTTCATGGAGGGGTTCGTGTTGCCCGACGGCACCGAGGCCTTCGTGGCCATCACCTCGGGGGCGCACAGCCACGACCTGGCCATCGCCGTCGAGCCCCCCGAGCACGGCGTGGACGGTCGCCTCCACCACGTGGCCTTCTACCACGACACCCGGGAGGAGGTCCTGCGCACCGCCGACATCCTGGCCGAGCACGGCTACGCCCTCGACTACGGCCCCAGCCGGCACGGGATCGGGGAGGCGTTCTTCAGCTACGTGATCGAGCCGGGCGGCAACCGGGTGGAGATCTACAGCGGCGGCTACCTCAACTACGAGCCCGACTGGAAGCCGGTGCTCTGGGGCGTGGGCGAGCGCTCGGTCAACGCCTGGTCGGAGGATCAGGTGGGACCGCCCAGCTACCGCGGCTACGCCATGCCGCCCCTGCCCTCCGACAACGAGTACGCCGCCGTCCTCACCCCGGGGCGGGCCCGCTGAGCGGCGCCCGCCCGGGGTGGGCGCACCCTCCGGGCCTCACACCCGGAACGTGTCCAGGACGCTGGGGGCGAACAGCTCCTCCGGCCGCAGGCGCCGCCGGCAGCACCCTTGCTCGAAGGCGTACTGGAGAAAGGCGTCCAGGGTGACCCGGTTGGCCTCCACCCCGTAGGGCCAGGCGTCCTGCCCGAAGAGCTGCTGGCTCTCGGCGATCTGCTCCGGGACCCAGGGAAGGGGAAAGCGGGAGACAGCGGCGTCCCGGGCCCGCTCCAGGCTGCGCCGACGGGCCTCGTCGAACGCCTTCATCAGCTCCCCCGGCAGCCAGGGGTGGGCCTCGACCAGGGGACGGCGGAGGACGACGACGTGCATGATCGGGAAGATGCCGGTCTCCTCCCAGTACTCGCGCTCGAGCCGCCGGGGCTCCTCGAAGAGGCGGACGGCGCCCCCCTCGAAGAAGGCCCGGGGCGGTCTGGCGCTGGCCACCGCCTCCAGGTCCCCAGCCAGCAGCATCTCGTTCAGGCTCCGGTCCGGGACCCTGGTCAGCCTCACCCCCTCCGGCAACCGAAGCGAGACCTTCTCCGCCCGGCCCGGCTGGTTGACCCCGGCCTGGTACCAGCTCACCTCCTCCAGGCGCAGGCCGTAGCCGTGCTGCAGGAGGCCGCGCACGTAGACCCCCGCCGTCTGCGCCCACTCCGGCACCCCGACCCGGCGGCCGGCCAGCATCTTGGGATCGTGGAGCCCCGAGCCCGCCCGCACGTAGAGGGCGGAGTGCCGGAACACCCGGGAGGGGAAGACCGGGATGGCCACGAAGGGGCAATCGCCCTCGGCGACGAGGGCGGCATACTTCGCCAGGGAGAGTTCGGAGACGTCCCACTCCTGATGGCGCAGGAAGCGGAAGAAGATCTCCTCGACCTGGAGGTGCAGCACCGTGAGCTCGATCCCTTCCGGCCGGACCCGGCCGTCGGCCAGGTCGCGAACGTGATCGTAGTCGCCGATGGCCAGCGTCAAGTGGATCCTCTTCACGGCGCCAACCCTCCAAACTCTGGACTGAAGGTCCGATCATCGGACAGCATAGAGCGGGAGGACTCCCGGTCCGCGCCGGGACGCCGACCGGTGGGACGATGACGAGGATCGACGCGCTCGCGAAGCTGACCGGGCGGGCGGTCTACGCCGCCGACGTGGACCTGCCCGGCCTCTGCCACGCCGCCGTGGCCCGGAGCCCGTTCCCCCATGCCCGCGTGGTCGCCGTCGACCCGGGGCCGGCCCTGGAGGTCCCGGGCGTGGTCGGGGTGTTCACCGCCGCCGACCTGGGCCAGGGCCGCTACGGCCGCCGGGTGCGCGACGTCCCCCTCCTGGCCGGCCCGGAGGCGCGGTTCGCGGGCGAGCGCGTGGTGGCGGTGGTGGCCGAGTCCCGGCTCGCCGCCGAGCGGGCCGCGGCCCGGGTACGGATCGACTACGAGGAGCTGCCAGCGGCGCTGGAGGCGGAGGCGGCGCTGGCGCCCGCCGCGCCCGCCGTCCACGAGGCCGCCTGGAGCTATCCCGGGGCCGTGGTCTCGCCGGACGATCCTCCCAACCTCCAGTCCCGGGTCCGGCACGGGTCCCCGGAGGAGGCGGAGCGGGCCCTGGCCGCCTCGGCCCACCTGGTCGACCGGACCTACCGTCTCCCCACCGGTCACCAGGGGTACCTCGAGCCCCAGGCCTGCGTGGCCCGGGTGGACCCCGAGGGGCGGGTCCACGTCTGGATGGCCAACAAGTCGCCCTACCGCCTGCGCCACCAGCTGGCCGAATGCCTGGACCTGGACCCGGACCTGATCCAGGTCCACCCGGTCGCGATCGGCGGCGACTTCGGGGGCAAGGGGTCGCCCATGGACGCGCCGCTGTGCGTGGAGCTGGCCCGCCGCGTCGGCCGGCCGGTGAAGCTGGTCGAGCGCTACCACGAGGACCTCGCCTCGGCCAATCCCCGCCACTCCGGCCGGGTACGCGTCCGCCTGGGTTGCGACCGAGAGGGGCGGCTCACCGGCTTTCGGGTCGACGCCCTCTTCGACGGGGGTGCCTACGCCGGCTTCAAGCCCCTCCCCACGGTGACCCTCCACGGGCTGGAGGAGGTGGGCAGCTCCTACCGGGTACCGGCCGCGGCGGTGGAGGTGCGCATCTGCTACACCCACACCGTCCCCCGTGGCCACATGCGCGCTCCGGGCGCCCCCGAGGCCGTCTTCGCCTTCGAGTCGGCCCTGGACGAGCTGGCCCGGGAGGCGGGGCTCGACCCGATCGAGATCCGACGACGCAACCTGCTCGCCGACGGCGAGGCCAACCCCTGGGGGGCGACCTGGGTCGAGGCCCGCGGCCGCGTCACCCTGGAGGCGGCGCTGGAGGCCTACCGCCCACTGCCGGCGCCGCCGGGCTGGCGGCACGGACGCGGGATCGCGGTCTACGACCGCCCGACCCGGCCGGGGCGGGCCAGCCTGCGCCTGGTGCCGTCCGGAGACCGCCTGATGGTGGAGACCGCCCTGCCCGAGCAGGGCGGGGGCGTGCACACCGTGCTCCGGCAGGGGCTGGCCCGGGCGCTGGGGATGGCGGCCGACAGGATCGAGGTACGACAGGTGTCCACCGCGGAGCTGCCGCCCGACGACGGCGTCGGGGGCAGCCGGGTCACCGCCACCCTGAGCGTGGCCGTGGCCCGGGCGGCCGAGGCCCTCCGGGCCTCGGGAGCACGGGAGCCGGTGACCGTGGTCCTGGACCCGGCCACGGTCCCGCCCGTGACCTCGTACTGCGTCCAGGTGGCCCAGGTCGCGGTCGACCCCGAGAGCGGGCAGGTCCGGGTCCTGGAGCTGCTGACGGCGGTGGACGTGGCCGAGGTCGTCAACCCGGACGCCCACCGGCTCCAGGTGGAGGGCGGGGCGGTGATGGGCTACGGCCTGGCCTGCCTGGAGGACCTGGTGCTCGAGGACGGCCGCGTCTGGGCGGCCAGCCTCGGTGAGTTCCGGATCCCCTCCCCGGTGGACGTGCCCGCCCTGCGCACGGTGCTGGTGCCGGGCGGCCGGGGGATCGGGGCCCTGGGAGTGAAGGCGGTGGGGGAGCTGGCCAACGTCCCCACCGCTGCCGCCATCGCCAACGCCGTGGCCGACGCGGTCGGCGTCCGCGTGCGCGACCTGCCCCTCACCGCCGAGCGGGTTCACCGAGGGCTCACCGGAGGCGGGGAGGGGACGGAGGAGGACGAGCGTCGAGGAGGGAGGCGGTGAAGCTGCGCTTCCGGCTGAACGGCGAGCCGGTCGAGGCCGAGGTCCCGGGCGACCTCCTGCTCCTGGACCTGGTGCGGGACCGCGGCCTCACCGGGACCAAGGAGGGGTGCGGGGTGGGGGTGTGTGGTGCCTGCACGGTGCTGCTCGACGATCGGCCGGTCAGCTCCTGCATCCTCCCGGCCGGCTGCGTGGAGGGACGGCAGGTGTGGACGGTGGAGGGCGTGGCCCGCCGCCACCCGGAGATCGTGGAAGCCTTCCTGCGTCACGAGGGGTTGCAGTGCGGCGCCTGCACCCCGGGGCAGGTGGTGATGGCGGCGGCGCTGAAGCTGCGCGGCGGGAGGCCGGAGGAGGCGGTGGTGCGCGAGCACCTGGCCGGGAACCTGTGCCGCTGCACCGGCTACCGGGCCATCGTGGAGTCGGTGAGGGCCGCGCTTGGCGACTGAGTTCCTGGCCCCGACCAGCGTCGAGGAGGCCCTGGAGGCCCTGGGGACGGACGGCGCCCTGGCCCTGGCGGGCGGCACCCAGGTCGGCATCCTCATCCGCCAGGGACTGCTCGAGGCCGGACGCCTGGTCTGGCTGGGCCGGGTGGAGGGGCTGCGCGGCATCGCCTCCGCCCACGGCGGGCTCGAGATCGGGGCCGGCGTCACCCTGGCCGAGATCGCCGAGTCGCCGCTGGTCCGTGACCGTCAGCCCGCGCTGGCCGCGGCCGCGGCCCGGGTAGGCAATCCCCGGGTGCGGTCGGTGGCCACCCTGGGGGGCCACCTGGCCCACGCCGATCCCCGCCAGGACCTCCCGCCGGTCCTGCTCGCCCTCGACGCCGTGGCCGTGGTCCGTGGCCCGGCGGGCGAACGCCAGCTGCCCCTGACCGAGCTCTTCCTCGGGCCCTTCGAGACCTCGCTCTCCGGGGACGAGCTGCTGACCCGGGTCCGGATCCCGGCCGCCCCCCCGACCCGGCGCTCCGGGTACGTGCGCTTCGCCCCGGGCAGCGAGACCGACTACGCGACCGTGGGCGTGGCCGCCTGCCTGGAGCTGGAAGACCAGGCGGTCCGGCGGCTGGTCCTGGGGCTCGGCGGCGTGGCCGGCCGGCCGCTTCGGGTGGAGCCGGCGGGGCTGGCGGGGCGGCCGGTCGGCCCGGAGCTGCTGGCCGTCGCCGCCGAGGCCGCCGTCCGGGCCTCGGACCCGATCTCCGACCAGCGGGGCTCGGCCGGATACAAGCGAGCCATGGTCGGCCTCTGGACCCGGCGGGCCCTGGCCGGGCTGGCCGGGGACGAGGCGGACGGGACGGCGCCGTCGTGAGGCCCGCCCGTGGCGGCGAAGGACCAATAGTACGATGGTCCTACGAACGGCCCATGCGATCGATGGCGGGAGGAGAGAGGTAGCGATGGGTGGGGGAGTGGCTCCGTCCGGAGCCGGCATGGAGTCTGGGGAGCCCCGAGCGGTGAGCGGGACCGCGCCCGCCACCCGCGGCGTTCTGGCCCTGGGGCGGGGATGGGCTCCCGGGGATCGGGAGCAGGTAGCGGTGGTGTCGTTCTCGCACGCCGTCCAGCACTGCTATCCGGCGGTTCTGGGCATCGTCTATCCCTTCGCCCTGGCCGACTTCCACGTCTCCTATGCCGTGCTCGGGCTGGTCCTGGGCCTGGCCGGCCTCTCCGGCAACCTCCTCCAGGGAGTGGCCGGGCTGGTCAAGCGCCTCCCGGCGGGAGCGCTGCTCGGGGCCCAGAACCTCGGCATCGCCGTGGCCAGCGCCCTCGGCGCGCTCTCGCCCGGGATGCTGCCCTTCGCCGCCGCCCGGGTCTTCGGGACGCTGGTCAGCTGGCCCCAGCATCCGGTGGGCAGCGCCCACCTCACCGACCGGCTCCCCCAGCGCCGCGGGCTGGTGCTGGCCGTTCACACCACGGGCGGGAACCTCGGCACCCTGGTCGCCCCCCTGCTGGCCGCGGCCATCATCGCCGTCGCCGGCTGGCGCTGGGCGCTGGGAAGCGTCGGCGCCCTGACCGTCCTCGGCGCGCTACTGACCTGGACTCGCGTCCGCGCCCCCGCTCCGGGGAACGGGTCGACGGGGACGGACGTCGCCCGGACCGGGAGGACGGACGCGCCGGCGTCGGCCGCCCCCGCCCCGGTCAGCCTGCGTCGCGCCCTGCGCCGGCAGACGGCGATCGCGGTCCTGGTGGCGGGCACGATCTCGGCCGCCGGGCGCGGGCTGGGAGTGCTCACCACCTACGTCCCCGCCTACCTCCGCACCGCCCTCCACGAGCCGGCGCTCGTCGTGGGGGTGCTGACCACGATCGTCAGCCTCGGCGCCATCGCCGGGCCGGTGCTGGGCGGCCACCTCTCCGACCGGCTGGGGCGCCGCCTGGTGCTCTGTACGCTCTACGGGTGCGGGGCGCTGGCCCTGGCCGGGTTCGTGCTCGTCGGCGCCGGCGCCGTCGTCCTGGCCCTGGTCGGGCTGGTGGTCGGCGTCTTCACCTACTCCGAGCAGCCCCTGCGTCAGGCCCTCTTCTCCGATGCCATGCAGGGCGTGCCCGCCCGGGCCGCCTTCGGGGCCTACTTCGCCATCTCCCAGTCCGTCGGCTCCCTCTGGATCACCGTCCTCGGCTTCGTGGTCACCTACGTCGGCTTTCGGGCGGCGTTCTTCGCCATGGCCGCCTCGTTCGTGGCCGCGGGCCTGGTGATCCTGCTCCTCGCCCGCGAGCGGACCCGGGCGCCCGCTCCGAACCGAGCTTGAAGCCCCTCGGTACCGGTCCTAGCGGAACTGGCAGACCACGTCGACCAGGGCCGGTCTCCCCTCGCCCAGGACCACGTCCCGGGCCCGGGTGAGGGCACCGCGGAGGTCCCCCGGCCGCTCCACCGGCCCCTCC
>DASRBU010000234.1:0-3526 GCA_035653475.1 Candidatus Dormiibacterota bacterium
CGGGGTCGTCGGTGATGAAGTGGAGGTCTTGCCGGGGTTGGCCGCGGCTGCCCCCGAGTTCCTTGGCGCCGGGCCGCCTCGGTCAGGGCGTCCAGGATCTGGGCGGGCGTTGTGCGCGAGTCGGTCGGGGCGACTCGCACCATGAGGGCTATCGATGGGGAAATCGATGGGCTCTTCCTGGTGCTTCCAGCCCACTTTTGGTGAGGTTGTTTCCCTGGACGTTCGCAACCCTGTGTAGGACCAGGATGTGGGGCCTCGGTCTCGACATGGGCGCTGGACGTAGCGAAGGTGCCTCTCGAATGCGCGATACTCAGTGCCGCCGAACCCCGACTATCGCTCTCGAAGGGGCACCTTCCCCATGCAACCTGCCAGGACGCGTCACGGCAAGGACCCAAGCCAGATCTCGTCGCCAGCTCCCAGCAGCTCTTGGCTGGACCTGCTCTCACGGTCCCAGACCTGCTTCACCCGGCCCTCGTTCGAGATCTTCCGGAGGCTGATCATGGCCTGGGTCATGTGCCCGGGCCGGCATACCATCACCCGGCTGTACCTGATCGCAGAGCCGGATGGTGATCGCGCCCGCGACGCCTACCACCGTTTCCTGCGCGCGGGGGCTTGGAGTCTGGAGCGGCTTTGATGAATGCTGACCACGATGCTGGTCGAGTCGCTCTGTCCCAGGGCAAGCTGCGGCTGGCGGTGGGCGACATCATCGTCCAGGAGTGGGGCATGAAGGTCTGATCGAGGCGCTCGCCGTGCAGCTTGACCGTATCGAACCCTCTCAGGGCCTACTGACCTCCGACCCGGAGCCGGATGTGCGAAAGTCCCGGGTGTCCGGTTTCACCGGAATGCGCAGGAAGCACAGGAGGATGCCGACGATCGTCTCGCCGCCGAGTGCCCCCCAACGAGCACCATACGCATGGCCTCCTGGAGCGGTACCGTCACGTGATCAGCCGAGCTGCTCGCGCTGCAAGAGGTGTGCTGGGTTGTGGCCAATCGAATCGATAAGCTACAGCTGGCGCTCCATGTAGTATCGTGTAGCTCAATGGAGCGAGTGGGTATCCGAGAGCTGAAGCAGAACGCCAGCGCCGTCGTCCGCCGGGTTGCGCGAGGCGAGTCGCTGGAGGTAACTGAGCATGGCCGCCCGGTGGCTCGCCTGGTACCGATACTGCCCGCGGGCGGCATCGAGCAGCTTATCGTCGAGGGCAAGGTGGAGCTCCCCGTGGAGGACGGCAACCTGGCCGACATCGAGCCGCTGCCCCAGATGCCCGGCAGGCCTAGCCTCTATGATGTCTTGATGGATCTGCGGACGAGTGAGCGGTAAGTTCATCTACCTAGACACCTCGGCATTCGTCAAGCTGGTCGTTGCCGACTCAGAGTCGTCTGCGCTGAGCCAGTACCTGAGGCGGCGGCCTAACCAAGCCTCAGCAGCGCTGATCCGGACCGAGGCCCTGCGCGCTGCGCGGCGGCTCGATCCATCGCTCACCGCCGCCGTCCGCCAACGTCTCCGGTACCTGACCTTGATCCGACTATCGTCAGATCTGCTCGATCGTGCCGGTGAGCTCGACCCATTGACAATGCGGTCGTTGGATGCCATCCACCTTGCTGCGGCCCTTTCCTTGGGGAGCGACCTCGGATCGTTCGTTACCTACGACGAAACGCTGGGCTCGGCTGCGGCCCACGCCGGGCTGCGAGTGGTGTCGCCAACCTGAGGGCGCGCCTCTACGGATCCGCCGGACTCGCTGGAAGGCGAGCTGGAACTTGGTCGCCGTTGCGTCCTACCCGAGCCCCATGGCACCTGGCGATTCATGCTCAAGGGTCGGGCCAACGCACGTCGGATGCAGCCAGTCGAGATCGAATTGCGAGCGGGGCATGCCGACGATCAGCACATGCCAACCTGGGACAGGTCCGCTGTCAACGGAAGCGAGCGAGACGGCCGCCTGATCTGCCTTAGGGTCCCGGTTCGTGGGGTACGAGCACCTGCGGGGTGAGGGCCTGCGCCTGGGCCAGGCCCTGCCGATCCCACCTCAGGGGTCCACTGGAGGCCAGGGGTTCCTGAAGAAGAAGGGGGCCACCGGTCATCCTCTCGAGCCAGCACGACAACCGGAGGAGAACCGATGGCCACGACATCCAGCATGGACGTTCGGCAGGGCGTTCGCAAGCTGCTCTGGGCCGCCGATCCGGATCTGGCCGGCGCCATGCTGAGGAGCGCCGAGCGGGTCAACTCCCGCAACGGCTAGCGCGGCCCTGGGACACCCGGGTGGGCACCATCGAGCTGGCCATCCCCAAGCTCCGCCAGGGCAGCGACTTCCCAGAGCGGCTGCTCGAGCCCCGGCGGCGCAGCGGGCGCTGACCTCGGTGGTGACCGAGGCCTACGTGCTCGGGGTGTCGACGCGGCAGGTCGAGGCCCTGGTCCCGGCCATAGGCTCCAGGGCATCTCGAAGTCCCGGGTGGTCGAGCTCGCCCGAAGCCGAGAGGGTCGAGAGCTTCCGCAAGCGCTCCCCGGACCGCGGGTCCTCTCCCTCCGTCTGGCTGGACGCGCTGATCCAGCGCTGCCGTGAGGGCGGCCGCGTGGTCAACGTCGCCACCGGGATCGCGACCGCCGCGAACGCCAACGGGCACCGCGAGATCCTGGGCCTGGACTGGAGGTCCCCATCGCCGCCGCCCATCCCCCGGCAGGTGACTTGGCCGATTACGCGCACGACTTCTGGCACGCCGCTTAGACCGGCTTCCGGCGCGGCCTGGTGGCCCGGGGCCTGAGCGGGGTCAGGCTGGTCGTCAGCGACGATCACCTGGGCCTCGAGCAGGCCATCGCCGCGGTCCGGCCGGGCGCCGGCTGGCAGCGATGCCGAGTGCATCTCCTCCGCAACCTCCTGACCAGAGTGCCGAAGTCAGCACAGACCATGGTCGCCACCCTGTGGTTCGCTCGATCTTCGACCAGGCCGACGCGGGCGCGGTGCTGAGTCCACACGAGCGCGTCGTCGAGCCGCTCCAGGGGCGCTTCCCGGACGCCGCCAGGCTCCTCGACGAGGCGGGCCTCGACGTGCTCGCCTTCGCCACCTTCCCGCACGAGCACGGGCGACAGATCCAACCACCCCCAGGAGCGCCTCAACTAGGAGGTGCGCCGCCGCACCGACGTGGTCGGCAGCTTCCCCAACCGCGACGCCATCGTCCGCCCGGTCGGAGCCGTCCTGGCCGAGCACCACGACGAGTGGATGGTCGCCCGTGGCTACGTGGATGTGGAGTCGCTCGAGGCCGCCCCGGCCGCCATCCCGGACGAGGAGGTGGTGCCGGAACTGCCACGAGCCAGCTGATCGCCACTGGGTGACACGGTGGTCGCTCTTACCCCACTTGACACGACGTGGCCCTGTGGCGGCACGTCGAGCCGGCAGGCGTCGGTGCGGACGGGGGCCCGAGGCGGGCGGAAGGCGCGGTCAGCTCGGGATGGGCGGGTTCATGTGGCTGGCGGGGTCGTCGGTGATGAAGTGGAGGTCTTGCCGGGGTTGGCCGCGGCTGCCCCCGAGTTCCTTGG
>DASRBU010000235.1:0-8216 GCA_035653475.1 Candidatus Dormiibacterota bacterium
GGTAGTCGTTGCCCAGGGCCTGGTACTTGGTCAGCGCGATGTCGGGTGCCACAGAGGATTCATACAATTGCATCGATGCAGGGGTCGTTCTGCTGGCCCGCTCAGCGCCTGGTCCACCGAGCCGCCTGCTTCTGTCGCCGCTGAGGCCGCTCCGGCGCCCTCCGGTGCCGTCTCGATCCTGACCCCCTTCCCATCCGTGTGGCCTGCGTATGCACACGCGATCCTCATCCCCATTGGAGGTTGATCATGTCCACGACCGACGGCTACTCGAACCCCGAGGCGTTGGTCAGCACCGAGTGGCTGGCCGCCCACCTCGACGAGCCCGGCTATCGCCTGATCGAGGTGGACGTCAACCCGGCCGTCTACGAGAGCGGGCACATCCCCGGGGCAGTGGGGTGGGACTGGAAGCGTGATCTCCAGGACCCCACCATCCGCGACCTGGTCTCCCGGGAGGCGCTGGCCCGCAAGCTGGGTGAGAGCGGCGTGACCCCGGAGACCACGGTGCTCCTCTACGGCGACAACAACAACTGGTTCGCGGCCTACGCCTACTGGGCGCTCAAGTACTACGGCCACGACCGGGTGAAGCTCGTCAACGGAGGCCGCGTGCGCTGGGAGGTCGAGGGCCGGCCGTACACCACCGAGCCCCCCAGGGTCCAGCCCGTCGAGTACCGGTTCGCCGGCGAGCCGCGGGAGGAGCTCCGCGCCTGCCGGGAGCAGGTGCTGGAGCGTATCGGCCGAGCCGGGCTGGTGGACGTGCGCAGCCCGGCCGAGTTCTCGGGCGAGCTCCTGGCCCCGGAGAACCTGCCCCAGGAGGGGGCCCAGCGGGGAGGCCACATCCCGACCGCGGTCAACGTCCCCTGGGCGCAGGCGGTCAAGGAGGACGGCACCTTCAAGGACCCGCAGGAGCTGCGCCAGCTGTACGGCTCCAAGGGGGTGTCCCCGGACCGCGAGGTCATCGCCTACTGCAGGATCGGCGAGCGCTCGGCCCACACCTGGTTCGTGCTCCACGAGCTGCTCGGCTACCCCAACGTGCGCAACTACGACGGCTCCTGGACCGAGTGGGGCAGCTCGGTGCGGATGCCGATCGAGCGCTAGGCCCGGCGCCGGACGGCCGCCAGCCGTCCGGCGCCTCCTGCCCCGCCGCCGGGAATGGGGAGCCGGTCCGTCCGGCTCAGTCCCCCAGGGAGCGCTGCACCAGGGTGATGTCCATCCAGCGGTTGAACTTGTGGGCGGCGTTGCGGAGCGTGCCGACCACCTCGAACCCCAGGCGCTCGTGCAGTCGCAGCCCGGCTAGGTTGTCGGCCGCGACCGAGGCCACGATGGTGCGATATCCGGAGCCGTGCGCGGCCTCGATCAGGCGGGTCAGGAGCTCGCGGCCGACCCCCCGGCGCTGGTAGAGCGGGTCCACGTACACGTGGTCCTCCACCACCTGGTATCCCTGCTGCTTCCAGGGCATGAGGCGCGCCCACCCGATCACGTCGCCCTCCTCGACCGCGACCAGCGTATAGGTGCCCCGTCGGGTGTGCTCGTCCCACCACTCGGCTGCCTCGTCGGCCGACAGCGGCTCGGCGTCGATGGTGGCGAAGGTCTGGTTGATGGCCCAGTTGTAGATGCCCACGATGGCGGGCATGTCCGCGCGTGTGGCGGTCCGGACGGTGAAGGTCTGGCCGGGGCTGGTGGCACTCATGGACTCAAGTGAAGCACCAAACCCTCCCGGACAGAAGCTGATGAAGCGGATGTCACCGAGGAGGCCGGCCGTGCCCGCCGCGGCCCTCCCCGACCTCTCTTCGCGACACGGTCACGACGGGCTCCGGCCGCATCTCAGGACGCCCCGGCGTCGAGGGCGGTCCAACCGCAGGTGGCGCACTCCCAGCGGGGCTGGTCCTCGGTGCGGTACCGCCACCAGCTGCTCTGGCAGGCCGGGCAGGTGCCGGGGGGATGGGCGCTGCCGGGGGAGAGTCGCTGGTCGAGGCGGGTGACCAGCGCCCGCAGCTCGGCCAGGTGGTGGCGGGCCACGGCCACGACCGCCGGCTGCCGCTCCGCCGGCTCACCGGGGTCGAGGCGAGCGCAGGCCGCGCGCAGTCGTTCCACGCAGTCCCGGAGCTCCTCCAGGTCGCGCTGCAGGCGGGAGGCGGCGACGTCCATCGCTGATCACCACCTTACGACCCACCGGGAAGGGGGTCGGGGGGCCGGCGAGGTCAGCGGTCCGGAGCCACCGCCGGCGCCCCCTCCGGGTCGATCCCCGGGGACCGACCCGGTGGCCGGCGACCCGGGCGCGGGGGCCGCAGCGGGAGGCCACAGGCCGTGGCCAGCATGGTGGCGGCGCGGGTGGCGAAGAGCCGTTCCACCTCGTCGTCGTAGAAGGTCAGGCAGGTGCCCCCCAGGCCGAGGGCGTGCGCGGCCAGCAGCAGACGGCCGGCCACGATTCCCGCCTCGAGCTGCGCTGCCCGGTACCCCCGCCCCCCCAGGGCCTCCAGCAACGTCTCCAGCCGCCGGCCGTGGAAGGCCGTGTAGGCGGACTCGCCGCCGGCCTCCTGTTCGAGGCAGGCGCGGGTGGCGGCCTCACGCAGGTCGCCGGGGCGCAGGAGCACCGGCCCTTCCGCCGACCAGCGGTAGCTGCCGGGGGCCAGGCCCACCACCGCGTGCACGGCGAGGTGGTGCTCCAGCAGCGTACGGCCGGGGGCCACGAAGTCGCCCGGGACGGGGCGGGTGGCGGCGGCCAGCACCCAGGTGAGGCCTTCGGCGGGGATCTCCACGGGCGCGAAGCGACGGGTCGAGCCCCGCCGCAGGATGACCTCCTCCAGGGGGAGGGGGAGGGCGGTCGCCGGCCTGGTGACGTGCACGGTGGCGCTGAAGCTGGCGAGCGTCCGAGCCCGCTCACGCCACCGCTCCACCTCCTCGAAGCGGTCGAGGTCCCCGGAGCGGTGCACGGCCGCGACCAGCGGATCGACCGGCGGCCGACCCGTCACCGGCTCGGGGCTCGCCTCCAGGGGTGACACGGGTCCCAGGGGCGCGGCGGCGCGGGCCGCCGGGGCCCCGAGGGACACCACGGCCAGCGGGTATTCCTCGAGGTCTCCAGGTCGGTCGAGGCCGAGCAGCGCGGCCAGGGCGGCGTCGCAGAAGGCGGTGAGGACGTGGCAGGGCAGTCCCGCCCCGTCCGCGAGCGCGATCAGGTTGGCGAGTACGGTGCCCGCGTCCCAGAGCAGGTGCCGGTAGCCTCGGGCCCCGTACCTCCAGACCGTGCGCCAGGGGATGCCGGTGAGCAGCAGGCTGGCCGGGGTGCTCGCCAGCTCCGGCGCGGTGGCCGCCGCCAGGTGGCCGCGCTGGTCGCCGGCGCGGAGGCGGTGCAGGGCGAAGGCCAGGGGGTCGAAGTGGTAGACCCCGGGCTCCAGGCCCTCGATCTCGCCGCTCACCAGGTAGAGCTCGATGGGGTAGAGGGCCCCCGCCGAGGGGGCCGCGCGCATGGCGATACCGGCCACCCGGCGGGTGACGCCGGCGGAGAAGAACAGCAGCCGGGCCACCGCCCTCAGGTCCAGCCGCGGCCCGGGGCCATGCCCTCCGCGAGAGAGCACGGTCGCCGCCGACGCCTCGCCGGCGGGCAGCTCGCGGGGCAGCGCGATGGGCTCGGTGCCCGGATAGCGTTTGAAGGCCGGTGGTCGGCGGCTCAGGTCGACCCGCCGCCAGGTCGCCCCGCCGGAGGAGCGGTCGTGCCGGGTGGCCCGGTGGTACTCGCTCGCCATCGGCTCTGGCACGCGGTCGGCCGCCACGAGGCCAGGGTAACCCGCCGCGGTCCCTCGCCACCGGCCCGGGCCGTCCCCCATCGGCCATACTCAGCGTCTCGGTGGTGGACTGGCTTCTGGTCGACGGTTCGAGCCTGATCTTCCGCGCCTTCTACGGGGTGCCCCGGAGCCTCCGTTCCCCCGACGGACGGCCGGTGAACGCGGTCCACGGGTTCCTCGTCCGCCTCGCTGGCCTGGTGACGGAGCGGCGCCCGCTTCGGCTGGCCGTGGCCGCGGACGAGGACTGGCGCCCGGCCTGGCGGGTGGAGCTGATCCCCTCCTACAAGGCGCACCGGACGGCCGAGCCCGTCCCGCCCGAGCTGGAGCCGCAGCTGCCGGTGATCGACCGGCTACTGGAGGCGATCGGGGTGGACGTGGCCGGTTGGCCCGAGGCGGAGGCGGAGGACGTCATCGCCACCTGGGCGGCCAGGGCGCTCGAGGCCTCGCCCCAGGCCCGGATCGAGGTGGTGAGCGGCGACCGGGACCTGTTCGCCCTGGTGCGCGACCCCTGGGTGCGGGTGCTCTACCTGTCCCGCGGCGGTCCGGTCGTGGTCGACGAGGCCGAGGTCACGCGCCGCTACGGGGTACCGGGCCGGAGCTACGCCGAGCTGGCGGTGCTGCGCGGCGATCCCTCGGACGGGCTGCCCGGGTTGCGGGGCGTCGGGGCCAGGGAGGCGGCCGAGCTGCTCCGGCGCTACGGGGATCTGGACGGCGTCCTCGCCAGCGGGCGGCTGAGCGAGGCGGAGCGCGACTACGTCACCAGGGCGCGCCGGGTGGTGATGCCGGTGGCCGACCTACCCCTGCCGCTCCCGAGCGGCAGGCGGGAGGGCTACCCGGCCGATCCCGGCCGCCTGCGGAGTCTCGCTCGGGAGCACGGCGTGGAGGGGGCGGCCGGACGGCTGGTCAGGGCGCTCTCCGAGGTGATGGGTCCGGGCTCCGCCTGAGCTGCCCGGCCGGCGCCAGGGGGGAGGCGACGTCCACCCGCTCCGCCTCCTCGTCCCCGGGCCAGGGAGGCGAGGTGTAGCAGAGGAAGCGCAGGTCCTCGTCGCCGGCCTGGAACTGGAAGATCCAGCCGGTGGGAATGGTCAGCACCGATCCCGGGCCGACCTCCTCGACCGTGCCCTCGCCCTCGGGCGGCCGGCGCCAGACCCGGCCTCGCCCGGCCAGGAAGTACCAGATCTCCTCCACCGTCCGGTGGCGGACGGGCAGGCTGGTGTCGCCGGCGGGTAGGCGCACCTCGACCAGGCTCGCCCGCCCGGCCTCGGTGACGAGGAGCGTGATCTCGGAGCCGTCGGGGGCGATGGCGTCGGGCACGAGCCCGAGTATGAGGGATGGACGTCTTCCCGGGGAATGGACGGTGTTCGCCCCGGGCGGCGCCCGGGGCCGCCGGGCGCTTACAGAAGCCTGATCCGCCGTCGGCCGACCTCTTGCAATGTCCTCTCACCCTGGGGGCATGCGGAACCCGATCAAGGTCGCGATCGCAGCCCTGGGCGGTCTGGTGGTCGCGGTCGGCCTGGTCGCGATCACGCTCTCCGCGGTCGGCGTCCATCTCGGCGATTCGACGCCCGCCGGCACGGCCTCCGTGCCGGCGCCGTCCGGCTCTCCCTCCCCCTCGCCGGCGCCGCGCCGGACGGCAGCCCGGACCGTGGCCCAGGCGGTGCTCCAGGCCGAGGCCCAGGTGCTGGGCATGTCCCCCCAGCAGCTCGCCCAGCAGCTCCGCCAGGGGGCCTCGGTGAGCCAGCTGGCGGCGCAGCGGGGCATCGACCAGGCCAGCTTCCAGACCCGGCTGGTGCAGGACGTGACCCCGATCCTCGACCGTGACGTCCAGAGCGGGGAACTCACCGCCGCCCAGGAGCGACAGGCGCTGCGGCGGCTGAGCACCCGGATCCCCCGCTGGTCGCAGGCCGGGCCGACACCGTCCGCCGGGTGAGGCCGCGACCGGCTCCCGGCCCCTCGCTTCCCGTTCCTTCTCCGGGAGGCCCCGCGCGGGCCTCCCTACCCGGGGGCGGGATGGCCTCCGGCCGGGCGGTCCCTGCCCCTCGGCTCGCCCCCTGCCGTCGCCGAGGCGCGCGTCTGCGCCTCGCTGATCTCCCACAGACGTCGCGCCGCCTCGGCGTCGCGGGCCGCCTCGGAGGGCATGCGCCGCCGCCGGTCGACGAAGTAGCCCCCGCTCTGGCCCGAGACCTCGGCCGCGTCGACGAGCCAGACCAGGGTGTCGGCTCCTCGCTCGGGGCTGCGCGCGAAGGGCCGCAGCAGGCTCATGGCGAAGCCCATGAGCGGCCCGTTGTTGCGGTTGAAGCCGCTCGCCACCAGCCCCGGGTGGAAGCAGGTGGCGGTCACCCCGCTGCCCTCCAGACGCCGCGCCAGCTCGGCCGTGAACAAGATGTTGGCCAGCTTGGTCTGGCCGTAGCGGGCAAAGGCGCGGTAGGAGCGCTCCGCGCCCAGGTCCTCGAAGGGGATGCGCGTGCCCCGGTGCGCCTCGGAGGCCGTGGTGACGATCCGGGCCGGGGCGCTCTCCCGGAGCCGGTCCAGGAGCAGGGTGGTGAGCAAGAAGGGGGCCAGGTGGTTCACCGCCCAGGTCAGCTCGATGCCGTCCTCGGTGACCTGACGGGTGCGGTACACGGCCCCGGCGTTGTTGACCAGCACGTCGATCCGGGGATGACGATCGAGCAGCTCGGCGGCCAGCCGGCGGATCGAGCCCTGGGAGGCCAGATCGGCGAGGTGGACGTCGACGGCGCCGCCGGCGGCAGCGATCTGTTCCGCCGCCGCTACGGCCCGCTCGCGGCTGCGGGCCACGATGGCCAGACGGGCGCCGCGCGCCGCCAGCGCCTTCGCCGCCGCCAGCCCGATGCCGCCGGTGGCGCCGGTGATGACCACCCGCTTGCCCGCCAGCCCGGACCAGCTGCTCACGATCACATGCTAGCCGTGGGCAGCGGCCCGGCCTCGGGCGGGGCCGGCGGGCGTTCGTCGTGGACCGATTCCGGGGAGGGGTCCGCTGCCTCGGAGGTGAGGGCGGTGTCGCCCGCGAGCCGCCGGGCCAGGTCGCGGACGATCGCCGACTCGGCCTCGTAGTAGCGCAGCCCCCATTCGGCCACCATCGCCGGGTAGCCCAGCCCGGGGTCGTCCTGGATCGCAGCCCGGATCGCCTCCAGCTCCGAGACCCGCTCCCGGAGCCGCTCCGCGTAGCCCTGGAGCAGCTCCCGGGCGTGCGGCGCCCCGGTGAGGTGGCCGAAGAAGAGGCGGAGCGCCACCGAGTGCTTGAGGATCGGGAACTCGGCCTCGCTCTCTTCGAGCCAGCGCACGAGCCGGGCACGGCCCAGGGGGGTGATGCGGAAGAGCCGGGTGGTGCGTCCGCGTCCCGGGCCGGGGACGCGCCGGGCGCTCACCAGGCCCGCCTCCAGCAGCCGCTGCAGCTCGCTGTAGACCTGGCTCATGGCCGGCGAGAACCAGAAGAAGCGCAGGGTCCGGTCGGCCAGCTGCTTCAGCTCGTAGCCGGAGGTCTCCTCCCGGAACAGCAGCAGGCCCAGCAGCGCGTAGGCGGTGGTCCGGAGCCCGTCGGGTGAGGTTTCTGGCTCGACGTCGTCCATTTCTATTCCTAATTGATATAGTATTCCAACAAGGAATATCGGCCACGGCGGTGAGAAGCTACCGACCGCGCGGATCGCCGGAGCCCGGGCGCCGGTGGCGCTGCGACGCTGGCCCCGCTGAACCTAAGGAGAGAGAATGGCCATGACCCAGCGGCTCGTGCTCATCGGCACCCGAAAGGGGCTCTTCGTCGCCCGCCGACCGGGCCGGGCGCGGGGCTGGGAGCTGGACCCCATCCGCTTCGCCAACCTGGAGGTCTACGCGGTCGGGGTCGACACCCGCCCCTCCACGCCCCGGCTCTTCGCCGCCCCTCGCAGCCTGCACTGGGGCTCCTCGTTGGTGCGCTCCGACGACCTGGGCGCGACCTGGGCCGAGCCCGAGCAGGCCCCGATCGCCTTCCCCGAGGCGGCCGGGGTCGCGCTGGCCCGGGTCTGGCAGATCCAGCCCGGCCCGGCCGACGAGCCCGACCTGGTCTACGCTGGGGCCGAGCCCCACGCGCTCTTCCGCTCCGAGGACGGCGGCGTCCGCTTCTCGCTGGTCCAGGGGCTGTTCGACCACCCCCACCGTCCCGAGTGGATGCCGGGGAACGGCGGCGCCTGCCTGCACACGATCCTGCCCCACCCCGACGACGCCCGGCGGGTGACGGTGGCCATGTCCACCGGTGGCGTCTACCGCACCGAGGACGGAGGCGAGAGCTGGGAGCCCGCCAACCGGGGCATCCAGGCCTACTGGATGCCCGAGGACCGGCGCTACCCCGAGTTCGGACAGTGCGTGCACCGTCTGGCCGTGCACCCCTCCCGGCCGGAGCGGCTCTACGCTCAGAACCACTTCGGCGTCTACCGCAGCGACGAC
>DASRBU010000236.1:0-3073 GCA_035653475.1 Candidatus Dormiibacterota bacterium
CGGCCACCGAGGCCAGGGCGACGGCGCCCGCCCGGCGGGTCACGACGCCCCCCGCGGGGTCAGCCCGCCCGGACGCCCTCCGGCTCGGACCCCGCGGTCGTCGGCGGCGCCAGCGTTCGCACCGCCTGCTCGAGCGCCTCCGGGTCGTGCCGGTCCCAGCGTGCCAGGAACCCGGCGCCCAGGGCCCGAACCGCCTGCTCCCAACCCTCCCGGCGTTCGTCCTCCACCTCGCCCACAGCCCGTCACCTCCACCTCACGACAACCTGCGCCTCGTGCAACGCCCGGTGTCTCGGGGACGACAGGAGCCGACGCTCGCATTCTCGCCCTTCCCCTCCTGGCCGTCAAAATGCGATCCGGGATCCGACCGAATCTCTTCCCCATCCAGGGAGGGCCGGGAGCGTCCTCGCGCCGGCGCTGAGGCGGATGCGGACGCCTCACACCTCGATCACCTCCAGGTCCCGGACGGCGCCGGGGAGGTGCCCGGCGGCCACGTGGTTGAAGAGGAAACGGGTGCCCGGGTGCCGCTCGGCCAGCGCCCGCGCCTCCTCCCAGCTGGTGTGCACACCGGAGGGGTGGGGGCTGGTGGCCTCGGTGATGGCCACGTCCGCCCCTCCCACCAGCCGTTCCAGGGCCGGGCTGACGACGGTGTCGCCGGCGTAGGCGAGCACCCGGCCGTCGAGGTGGAGCCGGTAGCCGCGGCACTCCATGGCTCCGTGGTCGAGGGCCAGGGACTCGTAACGGACGCCGGCGATCAGCCCGCTCGGCTCGGCCTCGTGGTAGGTGACGCGGGCACGCTCCCGGAAGCCGGGCCAGTCCCCGGGCCAGGCCAGACAGCAGAGCTGCTCCACTCGGTCCGCGATCCCCGGGGGCCCGATCAGGGGCAGCGGCTCAGAGGGGTGGAAGGCGCGGTAGAGCAGGAAGGTGGGGAGGCCCAGCACGTGGTCGCCGTGGAAGTGGGTGAGGAAGACGGCCTCGATACGTCCGGGGTCGATGCCCAGGCGGTGCATGTGGTGGAGGAGGGGGGCGCCGGCGTCGAGCAGCAGTCGCCCCTCCACCACCACGGCACCGTTGTAGCGCTCCAGCGAGAAGGCGGCTCCGGTGCCCAGGAAGGCGAGCCTCACGGAGCGAAGCGTACCCCCTCGCTCCCGATGTCGCCCGGCCGGGGTCCGGGCCGCGCGCGGCCCGGACCCGGCCGGTGCCCGCTCAGGCCACGGTGATGTCGGGGGTCAGGTAGACGTCCTGGATGGCGTGGAGGAGCGCGACGCCCTCCCGCATGGGCCGCTGGAACGCCTTGCGGCCGGAGATCAGCCCCATGCCGCCGGCCCGCTTGTTGATGACCGCGGTCCGCACCGCCTCCCGGAGGTCGCTCTCGCCGGCCGATGCTCCGCCGGAGTTGATGAGGCCGGCCCGGCCCATGAAGCAGTTGACCACCTGGTAACGGGTGAGATCGATGGGGTGGTCGGTGGTCAGCTTCTCGTAGACCAGCTTGGAGGTCCTTCCGAACTTGAGCGCGGTGTAGCCGCCGTTGGTCTCCGGCAGCTTCTGCTTGATGATGTCGGCCTCGATCGTGACCCCGAGGTGGTTGGCCTGGGCGGTCAGGTCGGCCGCGACCTCGTAGTTGACGCCGTTCTTGCTGAAGCCGGGGTTGCGGAGGTAGCACCAGAGCACGGTGGCCATCCCCAGCTGGTGGGCTTCGTGGAAGGCGTGCGAGATCTCGACGATCTGGCGGTTGGACTCCGGCGAGCCGAAGTACACGGTGGCGCCGACCGCGACCGCCCCCAGCTCCCAGGCCTGGCGCACGGTCCCGAAAAGGACCTGGTCGTACGTGTTGGGGTAGCTGAGGAGCTGGTTGTGGTTGATCTTGCAGATGAACGGGATCCGGTGGGCGTACTTGCGCGCCACCGAGCCCAGGACGCCGAAGCTGGAGGCGACGGCGTTGCAGCCACCCTCGATGGCCAGGCGGACGATGTTCTCGCCGTCGAAGTACTCCGGGTTGGGGGCGAAGGAGGCGCCGGCCGAGTGCTCGATGCCCTGGTCGACGGGCAGGATGGAGAGGTAGCCGGTCCCGGCCAGCCGCCCGTGGTCGAACAGCGCCTGGAGGCTGCGCAGGACGCGCGGGTTGCGGTCGCTGGGCGCCCAGACGCGGTCGACGAAGTCGGGGCCGGGCAGGTGCAGCTGCTCTTTGGGCACCGTCTGGCAGCGGTGTTCGAGCAGGTCGGTCGCCTCGGCGCCCAGGATCTCCTCGATCCGGTTCAGCGTGGTGGCGGTCGCCATGATCTCGTGCTCCTTTCCCGATTCCTCAGGTTCGGTCTGCTGGAGGCTCGCCCTCGCGCAATCCGGCGATCGCGCAGGGACCCCGCCTTCCCGGCCCGGCTTCCGGGCCGCCCGCGAGGTCCGGGTCGTGCGGGCGCCCTCCGAAGCGGCCGCGGGACGGCCGCAGGCCTCTCTTCCATATAGTGCAACCGTGCGGCCCGATGGAGCCCGGCCGGATGGGGTGGTGCTCGGCCCGGACTTCTTCGTGCGGGAGACCCTGGAGGTGGCCCGCGACCTGCTTGGGAAGCTCCTGGTGCGGGAGGTGGGCGGTCGCGTGCTCTGGGGGCGCCTGGTCGAGGTCGAGGCCTACTGCGGCCCGGAGGACCGGGCGGCCCACTCCTCCCGTGGGCTCACGCCCCGGACCCGGGTGATGTACGGGCCGCCGGGGCATGCCTACGTCTACGTCATCTACGGCATGCACCACTGCCTGAACCTGGTCACCCGGCCGGAGGGTATCCCCCAGGCGGTCCTGATCCGCGCCCTGGAACCGGGGCCGGGGGTGGGACGCTGCGCCGGCCCGGGGCTGGTCTGCCAGGCGCTGCGGATCGACCGGTCGCTGAACGGGGCCAGGCTCTGCCCCCCTTCCCTGTACGTGGTCGACGACGGCCTCCGCCCCGACCCGGAGCTGATCGTGCGCACCCCGCGGATCGGGGTCGAGTACGCCGGCGAGTGGGCCTCGTTGCCCTGGCGGTTCTGCCTCGACGGTCCCTACCTCCCCTACCTCTCCCGGCCGGTCCGGCGGCGCTCGGCCGTCGCCGAG